>JABDEQ010000019.1:0-34737 GCA_013286985.1 Bacteroidota bacterium
ACCCGATTTAAAGTTGCAGTAAATCCAGATACACATTCCCAATTGCACCAAAGTGGCCAGCAGGGTAATATATTTAAAACTACCCCTCCATGCCGACGGCATCAGCGCGATGATTAATCCGAACAGGACAGGCGTAAATATGAGCAGGGTTAGGATATTCATTTGGCAGAATCAAATAACAATTTTCAAAATAAACAAAACCAGTATAACTACCAGCATACTAAACAAATAATATTGCACCTTACCACCATGAAACATACGGGCAAAGTTGCCTATGCCTTTTACAATTGCTACCAGCAAATGCAAAAAGCCGTCAACAATATGGCGGTCGGTCCAATCGGCTAATTTTGACAAGGCAATGCCTGTTTTGGCAATCCGTTTTACCAAACCATCAACCACCCGGCGATCAAACCAAAAAGCAAAACGGCATAAAAGCAATACCGGTTCAACAATAACCTTGTTGTAAACAGCATCAAAATACCATGCATTGAACGATAAGTTAAACAATACACCCTTTTGCGGGAATGGATTATTACGGCGTTTAATGTAAATGGTATAAGCACCGTACATCACCAATATACTTAAAATATTAACCCCGGCCGGCACAAGGGTATGGTAAACATTATCACGTTCCAATCCGCCTGCGTTTGGCAAACCTTTAAAAATCCAGGCTTGCTCGTATACCAGGAAATTGGTAGAAAACAATGGGAAGAAACAACCCAAAACCAATAATGCCAGCGGCAATTTGTATTGCCAGTTACCGTCGCTTAGGTTGAGCTTAATACCGGGTTTTATATGAAGCAGCCTCAATTCTCCAAAAAACACCTTTACAATAAGGCGGGTAACATAAAATGCAGTTAACCACGTAGTAAGCAGCGCAATAACCGGAACAACTTTTAAAATACCGCTGCGGCCACCCGTCCACTCGAACGATTTAATGAGAATACCATCTTTTGACAAATAACCCGATGTTAATGGCAGACCTATTAAAGCCAGCGCGCCAATTACGGCCACAACAAAGGTAAAAGGCAGTTTTTTGCGCAAACCACCCATATTATTGATATTTTGGGGGTCGATGTCGAGTTGGTTATCCTCTTTAATATGCTGCATTTGGTGGATAACAATACCGGCAACCAAAAACAACAGGCATTTAAAAAAGGCATGTGTTACCAAATGGAACAGTGACGAGGTATAGGCCCCAATCCCCATGGCCATCACCATGTAACCCAATTGCGATATGGTTGAGTATGCCAGGATACGTTTCAGATCGGTTTGTGTGAGCGCAATGCTGGCCGCCATAAAGGCTGTAAAGCAACCTACAACAGCTAATATGGTGAGTTCGGCATCGTTAAACAGCGGATAAACCCTTGCCAGCAAAAAAACACCAGCAGCCACCATGGTTGCCGCGTGAATCAGTGCCGATACCGATGTTGGCCCCTCCATAGCATCGGGCAGCCAGGTATGCAGTGGAAACTGTGCCGACTTTGCTGCAACGGCTAAAAATATGCCACCAAAGGCAATGTATTGCAACATAGAGGGTAATTGAACAAGACGTTCACGCGGCCAAATTAACCTGACGTTAATTGGCAAATTATGCCACAAAGACCATATTCCGTCATGAACACCGGAATAACTCATTAAGTTTCCTGATCCGAAAAGGCTATCAATATCGAAAGTACGAAATTGGATAAATATGATGATAATGGCCGTTAGCAAACCTATATCCCCTATTCTATTCATAATAAAGGCCTTTTTATTGGCTTGAACCGCTTTATCACGTGTAAACCAAAACCCAATGAGCAGGTACGATGAAAAACCTACCAGTTCCCACAATGCGTAAAACAATACCAGGTTATCAACCACCACCAAAGCCAGCATACTGAAGCAAAACAAGCTGAGATAAGCAAAATAACGGTTGATATTGCCATCGTGCTTCATATAAGCGGTTGAGTAAATATGCACCGGCAAAGCAATAACCGATACCAGCAACAGCATCAACACAGAAAGATTATTTAATAAAACACCTGCATAAACTACCGTGTTACCAATGGTAAACCAAATAACCTGTTGATGCACAACGTGACCCGTATTCCAAACCTTTGCAAAAACCGATACCGATAAAACCACGCTGAATAAGATAGCCACGGTAGAAACCCATCCCGCCAGTTTGCTTTTTCTGCCGGGCAACAGAAAATTAAATACAAAGGCAAGCAACGGCAGCAATACCGCTGTTAATGCGAATTTGATGGTTAAGGTGTCTATGGCTTGTAAAAAGTTGTTCAAGGTTATTTTAATCTCTCAGTTTATCAATCCTGTCGGGATCAATGGTTTTATATTTCTTGTAAACGTTTAAAATAATGGCCAGCGCTACTGCTGTTGTCGCGGCAGCCAGTACAATGGCAAAAAGGGCAAACATTTGTCCGCCGTTGTTTAAGCTATCGTATTTGCCAAAGGCTACCAGGTTCAAGTTGGCGGCATTCAGCATCAATTCAATACCGATCAATATTTGTATGGCATTGTGTTTGGATACTATCATGTACAAGCCAATACAAAACAATGCAGCGCTTACCATCAAAAAATCTGTTAATGATATCATTGCAGTGCCACCTTTCGCGATAAATGCGCCGCACCCACCAGCGCTATCATTAATAATATTGATACAGCTTCAAAAGGTAATAAATACCCGGTCATTAAGTTTACGCCTATATTTTCGGTTGTGGCTGCATCCGGTTGAATTACATTTTTTTGTTGAATAGCTAGGCTGATCCATCCTAAATGATCGGCATCAGATTTAAGCATCATGTTGATCAGCACAATCAGAAACAAAGCAGCCAGTAAAATGGCCGGTAATTTACTCAGACTGATGAATTGCCTGCGCTGCTGTGCAATGGCATTCAGCGTTTCTTTGCCCGATAACATAAAGGCGAATAGAATCAACACCAAAATGCCGCCTACATAAATTACAATCTGGGTTATGGCCACAAAATCGGCTAATGCCAAAACGTATAACCCCGCAAGGGCAAACAGGGTAATAAAAAACATAAATACTGAGCGTACCAAATTTTTAGTAGCTGCCACAAATACCGCCGAAGCCAATGCTATAAAACTCATCAGGTAAAATAATGCTTGCGCTAAACTCATTCGCCACCCTCCTTTTTCTGCATAGCCGCCAGTTTAGCCGCCTGCCTTTCGGCTTGTTGTTGTTCAAATTCGCGGCGCTTTTCGGCAGCCATTTCGGGTGTCATGTCCGAAAACTCATATGTTAAATCCTTCAGTTCCACCACGCTTTTATCATACTGATTAGTCATCACAATACACTCTGTAGGGCAAACCACTGTGCACAGGCCGCAATACATGCATTTGGCCATATCAATATCAAACTTAGCCGCATATAGCCGTTTGGTAGTACCATCTGACGTTTGCCCAATAGCCTCCGTTGCTTTAATAGCTTCAATATCAATACAATCAACCGGGCAAACCTTGGCACAAAGGTCGCACACAATACAATCGTCCATTTCCACATCCAATTGGTACCGGCCCACTTCCGGAACAGGCAGCTTTTGATGCGGATACTGAATGGTATTAGTGCCTTCCAACTGCTTAAAATAATTAGGATTACTGGCCGGCAAAATCTCCCGCTTCCGGTGCGAAGCAAAAAGATGCCGCAGCGTGATCCGTAATCCCGTCCAGGAAGTAGTAAAACCTTTTATTATTCCTTTTATCATTTAATTCGTCATTGAGTCATTGAGTCATTAAGTCATTTTTTTATCATAGTTGAAGAGACTAATGAAACAATGACCTAATGACTTAATGACAAACTTACTACATGAGCCAAAGTCTCCATATCCCCGATGCCAGCATGCAGGCAAAGGCCAGCGGCGTTAATACTTTCCAGCACAGGGCCATTAGTTTGTCTACGCGCATACGGGGCAAAGTCCATCGTATCCACATTTGTATAGCTATCAGCACAAGCGTTTTTAGCATAATCCATAAAATACCCCATCCGGCTCCCGTTGTCCAGTTAGCCAATTGTACTGCTCCAATGTTTGGCAGCGGGGTGTTCCAGGCTCCCAAAAATAAGATTACAGCCACCATCGATACTAAAAACATCATGCTGTATTCGGCTAGAAAAACCAGCGCAAATCTTAGCCCGGTGTACTCGGTATGAAAACCGGCCACCAGTTCTGATTCCGCCTCCGGAATATCAAATGGCGCACGATTACTTTCGGCCAGCGAGGCTATAAAGTAAATTACAAAAGCTATCAGTAAATGTGGTGCTCTGAAAACGTTCCACGAGAAAAAGCCACCTATTTTAGTGACATCCCAAAAACCTGCAAATTTTATTTTTTCGGCCGCCAAAACACCCTGCTGCATGGCTATATCCTGCATGTTGAGCGTTTGGGCAATCATCACTACCGAAATAATGGCAAAACCCGCCGGAATCTCGTACGAAATAATCTGCGCTGCTGAACGCATTGCCCCCAGTATAGAATATTTATTGTTCGATCCCCAGCCGGCCATCAGTATGCCAAGCGTTTCGATAGATATAATGGCGAAAATATAGTAAAGCCCTAAATTCAATTTTGATGGCACCAGCCCCGGCGCCCAGGGCAGCGCGGCAAAACCCATATACACGGCAATAAAAATAATAGCCGGAGCCATAATAAACAGCACCTTATCGGCAGCAGTAGGGATAATCAGCTCTTTTTGCAGCATCTTTAAAATATCGGCAAAGGTTTGCAGTGTGCCGTATTTGCCCGTTTCTGTAGGGCCAAGTCTGTCCTGTATAAAAGCCGATACTTTGCGCTCGGCATATACGCCAAACAGCGCAAACAGGGCCGAAAAGCCAAACAAGCCTGCAGCAATAAAGAAATATGTAATATAAAAATTCAACACGTTTACTTAAGCTGCAAACTTAATGATTTTTGCGTTACGGAGTTGCCCTGTATTGAATACTTGACTAAGTTGATAGATGAAATTATTTTCTATTGAACAGCGGTATTTAAAAACAAATACCTCACTAAATATTTTCTTTTGAGGGGATGCAGCTGCACCTACTCTCACAACTGGCCGCCACAGCTATATTTTTTTCATTAACTGTAATATTAGCACACATATTTTATCATATTAACGCAGCCATATGGTGATCCGGGTATTTCATCTATTTTGTTAACATGAAAAGAACTTTAATCCTTTTTTCTATTGCATTTTCTATAGCAAATACCGTTTTCGCCCAAACGGTCGCTCCTATTAAAAACATTAACCCGGTGACAAAAAGCCGGGTTTTGCAGGTTGATTCATCGGTTGTTACTAAACACCAGGTTACCATAAAAGGCAAAACTATCCCTTATACCGCTACAGCAGGCAGCATTCCGGTTTGGGATGCAGACGGGCGCCCCGTTGCCGGTGTTTTTTATACTTATTTTGAGCGCGATGATATAACCGACAAATCAAACCGGCCATTGGTAATTTCTTTTAATGGCGGTCCGGGATCGCCATCGGCATGGATGGAGATTGGCTATACCGGGCCTGTTTTGCTCAATGTGGATGACGAGGGTTATCCCATTCAACCTTACGGCGTTAGCGACAATAAAAACTCCATCCTTGATGTAGCCGATATTGTATACGTTGACCCTGTAAACACAGGTTATTCGAGAATTGTGGATAAGAATACGCCGGGTTCAAAGTTCTTTGGTGTAAACGAGGACATCAAATATCTGGCTGCCTGGATCAATACTTTTGTTACCCGCAAAAACAGGTGGGCATCGCCTAAATTTTTAATTGGCGAAAGTTATGGCACAAACCGCGTAGCCGGATTGGCCCTCGAACTTCAAAATGCACAGGGAATGTTTTTTAACGGCGTGGTACTGGTATCTACTACCGACCTCGGCATTGGGCGCGATGGCCCGCTGCAGGCGGCTTTAAAACTTCCTTATTTTACCGCTGCTGCCTGGTATCATGGTATGCTTTCGCCCGATTTGCAGCAAAAGGACCTGCTTGCCATATTGCCCGAAGTGGAAAATTTTACTTTAAATACGTTGGTACCTGCTTTTAGCAAAGGAGGTTTTATAGATGATACCACGAGGCAGCAACTGGCAACAAAAATTGCGCATTACAGCGGCCTCCCGGAAAAATTGGTATTGGAAAATAATCTGGATGTATCACGTAACTTGTTTAGGAAAGCTTTGCTGCGCGATAAAGGTTATACCATTGGCCGGCTCGATTCCCGTTACAAGGGTATTGACCGCCAGACAGGTGGTGATGCACCCGAATACCCTGCCGAGGCGCTTGCCTGGATGCATGCCTTTACACCGGCCATTAATATTTATTTGAGGAATAATTTGAACTACAAAACCGACCTTAAATACGATATGGCCGCCGATGTATCGCCCTGGGATGATGATAACGATCATACCGGCGAAAACCTGCGCCAGGCCATTGCACAAAACCCAGCTCTGCATTTGCTCATACAATCGGGATATTTTGATGGTTCCTGCGATTATTTCGATTCCAAATACACGCTTTGGCAACTCGATCCAAGTGGCAAGCTCAGAGATCGTTTAAAATGGGTGGGATATAAAAGCGGGCATATGATCTACATGCGGAAAGATGTCATGCCACTTGCTACAGAAGACCTAAGGGAATTTATACAGGAATCTATACCTAAACCGGGCGCATCTGCTAAATATTAACAGCTATTGCTCCGATACAGTAATAAATTGCCGCGAATACAAATCTTCCTGTAAAACCTTTATCATAAAGCGCGCTACATTTTGCCTGCTGATAGTTAAACGCGGCTTTGGCTGATTATTGGTGCTTATCTGCACTGTTTTGTTATTTAATGAATTGGTAAGCCCCACGGGCCGTACCGCCGTAAAATTTAAAGCCGATTGCTGCAGCAAAGCTTCCTGCAGTTCATGATCGCGGTAAGGATAGCCAACATTGCTATGATCTATAACCCATCTGAACCAGCCGGGAACATCCTTTTTGGTTTCGTTAACACCCCAGGCGGTAGTTACAATCAGGCGCTTAATCTGTAAATCACCGGCCAGCTCAATAATATTTTTCATGGATGCCGACAGAAAGTCGGTTGGCGTCCGCAATGGTGCCCAGGGAAAGTCAGATGTGCGGGAAATATTAAGGGTACTTAAAATAGCTTCGCAGCCTTGCATGGCTTGCTGTAATACTGCTTTATCAATTGGCGTACCTTCAAACAAAGTAATAGCGGTTGAGTTATGCTGCCATTTACTTTTATCGCGCAGCAAAATGTTTATAGTATATCCTTGTTTAAGCGCCTCATCAACCAAAAAAGCACCAGTTCTGCCAGTGCCTCCTAAAATCAGAATTTTCATATGATATGACCTTGTTTATTAGATAATTGCATCAAATATCCCATAAAAAAGCACAATACAAAGCCACAACAGTCAATATCAATATCTCCTGCTAAACCACCGCCGCATAGCCGGATTGCACCGGTGCCTCAAAAAATATTTCGGCATAGTGATCAAAATCGGCTGTATCATCGGTAGTGGTAAAAAATTGTTGTGTGCCATTCTTGGTAAGGCGCGTTTCCATTTCGGGGTGTCGTTGCAGGTAGTCGACCAGGCTTTTGGCAACAATATCACCTTGTGCTACTATTTTTATATCGTGTGGTAAAAAGGCTTTTATTTGGGGCAGCAATAAAGGATAATGTGTGCAAGCCAGTAGCAATGTATCAATATTGGGCGATTGTGCCAGTATTTGCTCAAGGTACTTCTCCACAAAATAATCGGCGCCCGGTTTATCATGCTCGCCGTTTTCAATAATAGGTACCCAAAGCGGGCAAGCCTGCTGGTAAACCTTCAACTCCGGGAAAAAATGATCAATCTCTATCAGGTACGATCCCGACTGCACCGTTCCCCTGGTGCCCAGTACGCCAATTTCCGTGCTGCGGGTGTAATTACCTATCACTTCGGCAGTAGGGCGTATAACGCCTAATACACGCTTTGAGGGGTCTTCAAAAATCTTCAGGTCCTGTTGCTGTATAGTACGCAGCGCTTTGGCCGATGCCGTATTACAGGCCAGTATCACCAATTGGCAGCCCTGGTTAAACAGCCATTGCACACATTCCCAGGTGTACTGATGTATAGTTTGGAACGACCGGTTGCCATATGGCGCACGGGCAGTATCGCCAATGTACATATAATCATACTCCGGTAGTTCTTTTAAAATAGATTTGAAAACGGTTAGGCCGCCATAGCCCGAGTCAAATATCCCGATAGGTTGTTTGTTCAGCATTATAACAAAAATAAAAAAAGCGCCCCGGTTATCGGCGCGCTTTTTAAATGTTTACAATTAAGTTATTATTTTAAGCCTAATTTCAATTTCACTGCTGCTAACAGGTCGTCACCATCAGGAGATACGATCAAAGGAGAACCTTGTGATGAATCAAATACATAAGTGTAACCTTTTTCTTTAGCAACATCTGATACTGCGGCACGTGCTTTGTCAATTAATGGTTTTGAAAGCTCATTAGTTTTAGCATCAACTTTTTGCTGGGCATCATTTTGATAATCCTGCATACGTTTCTGGATATCCTGTAACTCAGCTTGTTTGGCAGTGCGGGCAGCATCTGTCATAGTAGCCTGGTTTTTTGTATAATCCTGACCTTTTGACTGCAATTCAGTGTTCATAGCAGTAAGCTGATCAATAAATTGTTTTTGATAAATGTCAACCTGCGACCTGATAGTTTTATACTCAGGCATTTGAGTAACTAATTGACCAAAATTAATATAACCAATTTTGGTTTGCGCTTTCGCAAAGTTGCCTACAAATAACATGCTTACTGCAACTAAAGCAACTTTTAATAATTTTTTCATTTTTTTTTGTGTGTTGTTCTGTGTTTAAAAATAGTGGGATAATTATAATTAAAAAAATTTATTTTGCAAATGCTCCGGGCTTTAATCCTAGCCTGGTAATTACTTCATTACTTTTATCATAGCGCGGATTAGCATAAAGCATAATCACTTCGCTGTTTTTGTCAAAAATCATATCCAGATCATCGCTTTCTGCAACAGCTTGTATCGCTTTTGACATTTTATCCTGTATCGGTTTAATGATGGCACTGCTGCGCTGTTCCAACTCCCCTCCCGGGCCAAATTTCTGATTCTGAAAATCCTTTGCCGATTTTTCTTTGTCGGCAATTTCCGCCTCGCGGCGTTTTTTCATATCGGGCGTCATCAACACCTGGTCGGCATTGTAGGCTTTATATAAGCGGTCAATCTCCTGGTACCGGCTATCAACTTCCTTTTGCCACTGAGCCGATAGCGCATTCAACTGTTTTTGTGCAGACGAATACTCAGGCATATGTTTCAATATGTAATCCGAGTCTACATAAGCAAACCGCTGTGCATTTGCCGCAACAAATGTTAGTAACGTAAGCCCCAGTACTAAAATTATCCGCTTCATTTATTTTTTTGCGTCCATTAATTAAAACCGCCGTTAAGGCTCTGTGATATGGAGAAGCTAAATTGCCCTTTATTTGCACTTGGTATACCCGGTATAGCATCAAAGCCATAACCATAATCAAGCCCTAACAATCCAAATATAGGTAAAAACACCCTCGCTCCAATACCTGCCGAACGCCTAACGTCAAACGGATTAAAGGTATCAAAAGAATTCCAAACATTTCCGCCCTCAGCAAAAGCCAGCACAAATATTGTTGCTGATTGGCTCTGGATAACCGGATGCCTTAACTCGAAAGTAAACTTATCATAAATAGGGCTTCCAGGATTGGTGTTGGCATTGTAGTTAGTACCCTCAGGTACTACCGTAAAGTTCTGGTAACCCCTTAATCCTATTATATCACTACCCTGTAAAAACTGGTAGCTCTGCATACCATCACCACCCAGTTTAAACCTTTCAAACGGCGTAGGACCTACTTCTGAGTTGTACTCACCAATGAAGCCAAATCTTACCTGCGACATCAATACCAGCTTACCGCTTATACGTGTAAACCACTGCGCATCGTATTTAAATTTATAATACTCAACAAAGTGGTAACGCTCTTCGGGAGTTGCTATTTTATAGTTAATATCGTTAAACAACGAGTATGGCGGTGTTGCTTGTATAGTTAACTTAATGTTTGAACCAGTTGTTGGATAAATAGGCGCATCAAGCGAGTTACGTGATAATTCCTGCGTTAACTTGATATTATATGAGGTACCGTTCTGGAACAGGTAGCCGGTATAGTTATCCAGATCATAGTGGTCAACGTTTAACGAGTAATTTAACTGGAAGTAATTATCGGGCCAGTTTAAACGTTTACCCAGGGTTATACCTGCACCGTTTATCCGCAAATTATTGTATAACGGGTTGGTTGGTGCATAATACTGCCCGGTTGAACTTAACTGTGTATAAGCCGAAAACGCAAAATATATTGGTTTTTTACCACCCAGCCATGGCTCAGAAAACGTAAACGAGTAGTTTTGATAAGTACGTCCGCTTGATTGCCCCCTTAAGCTTAGTTTTTGACCATCACCTTTTGGCAGCGGCTTGTAGTCTTTTAAATGGAAGATATTACGGATAGAGAAGTTATTGAACGTTAAACCCAACGTACCAACCAGCATACCGCCGCCGAAACCGCCTGATAGCTCAATCTGATCTGATGGTTTTTCAACCACATTGTAAACTATATCAACTGTACCGTCCTGTGGGTTAATGTTGGTAGGTTTAGGCTCAGTTTTTTGCTCGTCAAAGTTTCCTAACTGCCCAATTTCACGGGTACTGCGTATCAATAATTCTTTATTAAATTTCTGTCCAGGTTTGGTTCTTATCTCACGCATAACCACTTTATCATTTGTTACGTCGTTACCTTTAAGTATAACCCGGTTAATGGTATACTGAGGGCCTTCGTAAACCCTGATATCCAAATCAACAGTATCGTGATAAATTTTGGTTTGAACCGGATCGGCCTGATAGGTTAAATAACCATCGTTCAGGTAAAATGATGAAACGTCATCATTATTAGGTGTTGGGCCGGATAACCTTTTGTTCAATTCATCCTCACTAAATATATCGCCCTTTTTAATTTTAAATATCCTGTTTAACACTTCTGCCGGATATTTGGCATTGCCCGACCATTTGATGTTACCGAAATAGTATTTATGACCTTCAAATATTTTAATTTTTATACCTACTGTATTTTCGCCGGTTTTAAAAACAGTATCACTTATCAGCTCCGCATCACGATAACCTTTGTCCTGCATCTGGGTAATCAAATTCTGCTTATCCTCATCGTACTTATCCTGCTTGAATTTTCTGGAGCCGAATAAATTGTACCATTTTTTTGTTCTGGTTTTTGATAAATATTTCGCTAATTTCTTTTGTGAAAACGCCGAGTTACCCTCAAAGGTTACCTGCGTTATCATTACTTTTTGCTTTTTATCAACCTTAATATTCAGAATTACGCTATTTGCATCTCCCGGATCTTTCCGTTGAACAATAGTAACCGTAGTATTTAAAAAGCCTTTTTCGTTAAAATGCTTTTTAATAATGGCCGTGGTGGTACTCAGTAAATTCTCATTTACAATTTTCCCGGTTTTGTCCGATAGCTTTTTCTGCACATCCTCAATTTCACCTTTACGCAAGCCGGTTATATGCATACGCGACAAACGCGGGCGTTCAACAACTGCAATTTCAAGATATATGGTATCCAGGTTTATTTTGGTGATGAACAGCTGCACATCATCAAATAAGCCCTGGCTGTACATATTTTTAATAACATTGGCATTAGCCTCACCTGGTAAGTTTATACGGTCGCCTTTATTCAGTTTTGATATAGTAAGCAATACATCCTTGTCCAGATTTTTTGTACCGGTAATAGTTACACCACCAATTATATAATCTTTAGGGTCCAGGTAGCTCAAACTATCAGCCGGAAGAGCCGATTTTGAAAGCGAAAACCGTGGTTGGTTCGATATCTGGGCTAGTGCCGCCGTACTCAATACAGAAAAAAGAATAGCAAAAAGAAATTTATTCATTCGAATATTTTAGTGGGCTAAAAATAATTTATACAGTTGTTAAAAAGTGTTAAAAGAAAAAATTTAGTTTACCTGCTCGCTGGTCATCCCAAAACGGCGCTCACGTTTCTGATAATCAAGTATGGCTTCGTACAAATCTTCCTTGCGGAAATCGGGCCATAACTTAGGCGTAAAGTACAATTCGGCATAGGCAATTTGCCAAAGCAAATAGTTACTTATTCTAAATTCGCCACTGGTTCTGATCAGCAATTCTGGATTTGGCATTCCGTGGGTAAATAAATTATCTTCAAAAACTTCTTCATTAATGTCATTTAAATCAAGTTCACCCTGTTGAACCTTATCGGCTATATTTTTAACCGCGCGTAATATTTCGCGGCGCGAGCTGTAACTCAGTGCCAGGGTAAGTACCAAACCAGTGTTGTTTGATGTTTTGTCGATGGCGTTTTGCAGCTCATCATAACACTTCCGCGGCAGCAAATCCAAATCGCCAATGGCATTAAGGCGCACGTTTTTTTCCATAAAGTTTTTTATCTCTTTATGAATGGTACTCACCATTAACTCCATAATAGCCATCACTTCCAGCTTTGGCCGGTTCCAGTTTTCAGTTGAAAATGTATATAATGTAAGGTATTTTAGGTTGAGGTTTACAGCACCTTCAACAACATCTCTTACAGAAATAACCCCGTTATGATGTCCGAACACTCTTAATTTGCCCTTTTCTTTTGCCCAGCGCCCGTTACCATCCATTATAATGGCAATGTGCTGCGGCAACTTCAACAAATCAATCTGATCACTATATCCCATTTTACTGATATTAAAAGCCGGTATTTTGGCTTAAATAAGGCGTTATTTTTTATTACTTACCAATAAACCGCCTAATATTATTTGTTTTTGTTTAATCAATTAGTTTAAAACAGCCCACATCGGCGTTGTTTTTTTACACAAACGCCCATTTTTTCAGGTGACAAAGGTAAAACTTAATTGTAGTTTTTTTAGTATGCTGATAGAAAAGAAAATGTTATGTTTTTTTTGAGGAAGAAAAAGCCGGAAAAGACGGCGACGAGCGTGAAATCAGCAACAGATTCTATGGTTGAAAATATAAAGGGTTAACAAAGTTCCCCGCTGCAGCAACTTTATTAACCCCCAGGCTATCAAATATTCAAACTTGCGACTTTAATAAACACCCTTTTGTTTTAATAGGTCAATATCTTTAGGAGAAATAGCAGCAATAGCATAGGTAGGCACATTGGTAATATTTAGCTCATCAAGCGTATTTACCAGGTTTTCGTATACCGAGTGCTCGGCAGGCTTCACCAATACTATAATACCCTTGCCGGTTGATGATTGTATTAATTTGGCATTATCCAAAATAACTTTCCGCATATCTTTGCCATAGCCAATTAGCCGTGGTTGAGTCAAAGGGTGATCGGCCATTCCCATATACCACAGTACGTGATTGTTTTTGCCAAGGCAAAAGGTCATTGTTCTGCTTGCCGGTACGGGGCCCTGTGGACCATCACTCGGCATTACAACCGGCATAACATGTGGTTTAAGAAGAGATGTGGTCAGCATAAAAAAAGTAATCAATAAAAATGCAAGATCAACCATTGCGGTAAGGTCAACACGAACGGGCATTTTTTTGACGCGGTTTTTACCGCCTGATTTTCCGGGAGATTGGTTTAGTTCAGCCATGACATTAATGATTTAAGGTTAAACAATAGGTTGAAACGATATAAGGTTTGTCGCTTTTATTATACAACGCTTAAGATACAAAACTTATTGCAACAATGATGCAAATAAAAAAGGTTTGTGATGGAAGATTAGAGATTGGGGAGCGATGGATTATTCGGTTGGCAAAAACCGGTATCGGCAATAGGTCCTTTATAAAATTATAGGGTAAAATAACACTTCTCGGTAACGAAGGTGTAGGAGATGGTAATTTGAGTAAAAAAGTACGTATCGCGGGGGCTAAGATCGCCGCGCTGGGTGCCGGGTGTGCCGATATAAATGCCGGTCTTTTCGCCCGACCGATCAGACAGCGCCTGCTGCAGCGGGGTAAGCCCTGCCTTTGAGGGGTAATAGCCGCTCACATCGTCAAGATAATCAGTATTGGGGTTACGATAACCTATTTCGGCACCTAAAGTAAACTTACCCGCAATGTTGTATTTAACGCCAACACCATAAGGGATTGAAAATGCCATGCTTGGAAAGGTAGCTTCGCCATTGGTTTCGGCACCGCGCAAATTATAGGTTTGCCCCTGGTAAACGGTTGTGGGGTTATAGTTAACCGCGCCAAAGCCTATATAAATATAAGGTGTCCACACATTACTGGTTACCGAAGGGATATATTTAAAAAAGTTAAATTCAGCTAGTAGGGCGCCTTCCAGCAGTTTATCATTAAAACTCAAATTGCGCTGCCGGAATTGCGGATCGCTGGAATTACTATCGGCCGCGGCAATTTCACCATAAGTAAAGTTTGCCCTGAGTGCCAGGTAACCGTTAAAATTGCGCTTAACAAAGAAACTGGCCGATGGACCGCTGACTTTAAGCGGATTGCTGGGATTTAAATCGCCCATATAGCCTGCACCACCGGCGCCAAGCCCTACCTCCCAGGTTTGAGCCTTTAAACCGAATGATAGTAAAACCAGAAATGTAGCGAGTATAAATTTTGGCATCCGGTAAATTTAATAATTGCGGACGTCAAGCCCCCATAGTAATTTGTTTCTTAACGTTGATAAGTAACTTTCATTATTTAAACGGATCAAATTCAGCTTAAATCCGGCTTTTGTAACTTTAAAACGCATGGTTTTATCAATAATGGCCGTTCTTGAATCGCACGATATCAGGTAGTTGTTGCCACGGCACTCCACATCAAAAGCCAGTGTGCTGCTATCAGGCAGTACTATGGGCCTTACATTTAAGTTATGCGGCGCATTGGGTGTTAAAACAATACTGTTTGATTGCGGGAAAATAATTGGCCCGCCACAGCTCAGCGAATAAGCGGTTGAGCCGGTTGAAGTAGATATAATAATACCGTCGCCCCAGTACGAATTTAAAAACTCCTCGTCCAAAAAAACGTGTGTGGTAATCATGGCCGAGTCGTCGCGTTTATGGATGGTGATATCATTAAGTGCAAAATTATCTTTACCGAATATCTCCAACTCCGAGTCCAGGCTCAGCAATTCGCGGCTATCCAGCGTAAACTGACGATTTACCACAGCAGTAATGGCGGCAGTAATATCATTCTTATTAATACTGGCTAAAAAACCCAGCCGACCAAAATTTATACCGATAACAGGTATACCAGTATCACGTATAACGGTTACCATATCCAGCAGGGTGCCGTCACCGCCGAGCGTTAAAAACAAATCAATAAACCCTTTCAACTGTCCCGAGCAATCCAACACAGTATAATTTACAGATTTAATGGTATCCTTTAAGTAATCGTTCAACTGCGGATGAACGTAGATATCAACCGCGTGGTGTTTAAGAATATCAAAAACCTGCTGTATGTAAGGCAATGCTACCCCGTCATTAAATGGCCTGCCGTAAACTGCTATTTTCATTTGGTTATTTGGTCATTTGTCATTAGGTCATTTGTCATTGTTTAATAACCAACGGCCATCGACTATGGACTATGGACTATCGACTATGGTCTATTTACAAATTAAGGTAATTCATCAAAGAATCGTACCTGTCCCGTGAGTTATCATTATCATCGGTATGATTAAAAGTGGCTTTTATATCATATTCATAGCGTAAAAAAGTAGCTATAATAGCCGAAATATCCTGTTTATTTACTTTTAGGGTTACTTCCATCCGTGTAGAATCGGGGAAGGTGCGCACGTAGGAGCTTAGTATCTGGGCATTGTCTGATTCAACTATCTGGGCCATGTGGGCCAATGAGTTGTTTTTATTGTTTATCTCCAGCACAATAATGCCTCCGGGCTGCGCCACTGAAGTAAGCTGCGCAAAATAGTTGGTTAAGGTATTAACAGAAATCAGTCCCAGGTAATTGTTTTTATTATCCAGCACGGGCACCACTGTTAGCTGGCGCTCATAAAACATGCGGATAACATCATAAATATGCTGCTCCTCACGCACATAAGGGTTTACCAGCGATAAGGCCAGCGAACCGATAGGGGTTTGATTATCGCTGGTTTCTACCAGGTCGTCCTCGCTTACCAAACCCAAAAACTGGTCTTCATTTACAATTGGCAGATGCCGTACCCGAAATTCCACCATCCGGTCAATCACCTTCTGTATACTATCAGAAGTATGTACCGGTGGAATTGCGTCGGCTATCAGTTCAACTGCAAGCATAATTATTTTTTTATTTTCTCTAAAAACTGCCTTAACAACTTATTAAACTCTTCGGGCTGCTCCATCATAGCAGCATGTCCGCATTTATCTATCCAGTGCAACTCAGAGTTGGGTAGTTCTTCGTTAAACTCCACTGCCACTTCCGGGGGAGTGATTTTATCATCTTTTCCCCATATCAATGATACCGGGATGGTGATTTTACCCAAGTCATCCTTCATGTTATGACGAATGGCCGATTTAGCCATAGCCAATATCCTTATTACGCTATGACGATCATTAATGATACGAAAAACATCATCAACCAATTCTTTAGTTGCCGTTGCCGGATCGTAAAAGGTGTATTCAACCTTTTCTTTTATAAAATCATAACTGCCGCGCTTTGGAAACGAACCACCAAAAGCGTTTTCATATAAACCCGAACTACCTGTTAAAACCATTGCTTTAACAACCGACGGATAAGCCAGCACATAAATCAGTGCCACATGTCCGCCAAGTGAATTACCCAACAAGGTAACGTTTTTCAGCTTTTTATATCTTACAAATTTGTGAACGTACTTAGTAAGTGTTTTTACCCCGGTAGTTAACAATGGTAAGTCATAAACAGGCAAAATTGGAATAATAACTCTGTATTCAGAACTAAACTCTTCAATTACTTTTTCCCAATTGCTTAATGCGCCCATTAAACCATGTAACAGTAATAAAACTTCCCCTTCGCCCTCATCGATATAACTAAAACCGTTTTCCTCTTTAAGCACGAAATTCATATAAATTTATAAAGTTTAAATTTTAAAGTTAACCCGGAATTCAATGCTCCTTAAAAAACGTTAATATTCCGCCATAAAAATAGTTTATTGCATTTGAGTTACAACTATTAATGCAATTATTTATATACTGGTTGATTAAGTTGATTAGGAGAGTGGTTGATTAAATTGTATTCCATTCAACCTAATCCAACTCAGTTTAATCTGTTCAACTCAATCAACCTAATTCAACCCAATCAACCAATTTATCCCAACAGTTGCTTTACTACTTCCGATATGGTACGACCATCGGCCTGGCCCGCCAGCTCTTTGTTGGCAACGCCCATTACCTTGCCCATATCAGCTGCTGATGTTGCACCAACGCGGTTAATTAGCTCCTGCAAATAGCCTTCAATTTCAAACCGGGTCATTTGTTGTGGCAAATAAGGTTCAATCACCTTCATCTCGTCAATCTCTATCTGGTACAAATCCTCGCGGTTTTGAGTTTTGTATATCTCTGCCGATTCCTTACGCTGTTTTACCAATTTTTGTAGCACTTTAATTTCAGCTTCGTGCGTTAACTCTTCGGCGGCACCTTTTTCAGTACGCGCTAAAAGCAATGCCGACTTAATAGCCCGTAGGCCTCTTAAGCGGTCTGCCTGTTTGGCCAGCATAGCTTGTTTTATATCCTGGTCTATTTGGTTTATTAGTGACATGTTTTTTAAATTTCGGATTTAGGAAGTTCGATTTCGGAATTATTTTATTTGTTGCTTTTTAATTTCGGATTTCGAACGTTCTATTTCGGATTTAATTTTTTTATTTATTATTTTTCGCTTTACTATTTTCTGAAAATTGTGGATGCGTTGGCTTGTGCGGTGGGCATCACTATCATATCATTAATATTAACATGTGCCGGGCGTGATACTGCAAACCATATGGTTTCGGCTATATCATCGGCCACTAAAGGCTCAAAGCCTTCGTAAACTTTTTTAGCCCTATCCTTATCACCCTTAAATCTCACTTCCGAAAACTCTGTTTCTACGGCACCCGGATGTATGCCCGTAACCTTTATTCCATGTGGCAATAAATCAATACGCATTCCTTTATTTAACGCGTCAACTGCATGTTTAGTTGCACAGTAAACGTTGCCATTGGCATAAACTTCTTTACCGGCTATTGAGCCTATATTCACAATATGGCCATTCCCGTTAGTAATCATCCAGTTGGCAACCACCTTGCTTACATACAGCAAGCCTTTAACATTGGTATCAATCATAGTATCCCAATCATCCAAACTGCCGTTTTGTATGGGGTCAAGCCCCTGGCTTAAGCCGGCATTGTTAATCAACACCGATACTTTTTTCCATTTAGCGGGCAAAGCCTCCAAATTAACAATCACCTGTTCACGGTCGCGCACATCAAATGTCGATACCGCTACCTCAACGTTATATTTAGTATTTAATTTTTTTGCCAGCTTTTCCAGCCTGTCTTCCCGGCGACCGGTAAGTATCAAATTATAATGCTCACGGGCAAATAAATGAGCACAAGCTTCACCTATTCCCGAGGTGGCGCCTGTTATTAATGCAATTTTAGCCATAGATAGGTAACTATTGCAGCGAAATTATGTTTTTTCGTTGGAATAACTTGTCATTTATTGGCAATGAAAGCTATTTATATTTTTGCGGGAGCGGTACTGTGCCGCTTATGTGGTATGTGTTAGGATGAATAGTGGACTTACCCCCCTACTCAAATAACAAACTAAACATTATAGTATGTAAAGATAGTTTGCTTATTGGTGCCGAAAATGGCTGTTGCTCTGGCACCAGCACGTTGCCAAACGAGTTGGATATTTTTATTTCGGGCGATAGTTTGAAGAATTCAAAATAAAAATCAAAACCAAGACCAGCCTCGTACGAGCCATAACCAGTGCTGGTTTTCACCAGTTTTTGCAGCGGATCGTCATTAGCATCATCGGCCTGACCTTTGCCAATTTGTTCCGAATATTTTACACCACCCAAAATATAAGCCCTAAAATTGCCTACCCTGTCAGACTTCAGCTTAAACGACAGCGGGAAATCAACAATAGTGGGCTGCATTTGCTTAGTTACATTTTCTGTTGGATCGGCATAAGTATAGGTAATGGAGCGATCGCCAAAAACCAGCGAAGGTGTACTACGGATTTCGAGGTGATCATTGAGGCTGTAACGGGTTATAAACCCTATGGCGAAACCGGGCAATTTATTGGAGCTGATACTGTTCAGCGAATCGGTAATATTTTTACCGGAGCCCGGATCATAATAAGGCGAGCGCCAGTTTGTTTTTTTTACAATTTTATAATTATTGGTAACGTACGAAAAGGTAAAACCAAAGCTAAGGTCGGTTTGATCGGCCCCACCACCCCATGCAGGTACTACAACTTCCTGCGCGAGCAGGAAATTACTGCAAAACAAAATTAAAATAATGGTTAGGTAGCCGTTTTTTATCATTTAATGCCAGTGTATATTGAACAGATACCAAACGCCAGCGGCCTGCATTTGGTATTTTTAAAACCTACTTTATCCATCAGTGCAGTAAACTTTTCGCCATCCGGAAAAGCAGCTACCGATTCGGGAAGATACGTATAAGCCCTTGAATCTTTGGAAAATAATTTACCAATGCCAGGCGTAATATAATTAAAATAGAATTTGTACAGCTGCTTAACCGGGAAAACCTTGGGTTTTGAAAACTCCAGCACCACCGCTTTTCCGCCTTTTTTTAACACCCGTTGAATATCAGCCAAACCTTTTTCCAGGTGCTCAAAATTACGCACACCATAAGCCACCGTTACCGCATCAAACTGGTTATCGCTAAAAGGAAGTTTCTCTGAGTCGCCAAGTTTTATTTCAAACTTATCACCCATACGGCGCTTATTTATTTTTTGCTGCGCGATATCCAGCATCCCCTGTGAAATATCAACCCCAATAATTTTTTCGGGCTTTAAGATTGATAAGGCTTCAAACGCAAAATCGCCCGTTCCGGTTGCAACATCCAATATTAATTTAGGCTGATTTTTTTTGAGCTCGTTAATGGCTTTTTTGCGCCATATAATATCAATCCCCAGTGATAAAAAGTGATTTAAAAAATCGTAAGTTTTAGAAATATTGTTGAACATGTCGGCTACCTGTTCTTTTTTGGTAGCCTGCTCGTTTTGGTAGGGTGTTACTATTTTACTCATACTTATGAGGCAAAGATAGTTATTTGAACGGCTGATTTAGGGTGCTGGCTTCCCGATTTATTTGCCACTTGCCGCGCCGTGATTATTAGCCCGGTTATTACACCTTCAAAGCCCCCATTGCCTGTCAAAATATTACATTACAATTACCAGTCTTTTACCGGCGGCAATATGTTCGTGCCACGCCATTTCAACATCTTTTAACGGCCGGGTAACGGTTTCTATTTTCAGCTTACCCAGGGCCGAAAGCTGCAACATCTCGGGTAAAATTTCTGAATTCAACTTTTCCATAGCATCTGCCTGCACACTGCCAAACCCCGATCCCAACAACTCAATAGCCGTACTTCTTAATATATTGCTCGATACCTTAATTTCATCGCCTGCCATTGAACCAACGGTAACAAAGCGCACTATGGGGGTAATATTGTGCAAGCCGCCGCCTTTTAACGCATTAATAATTAACTCGGCCGGGTGCCCCCAGGTATAATCAATAACACTGCTGATAGTACTGCTGCTGTGAATTTCCTTTATCTGCTTAATGATGGTTTCGTCATCGTCCTTCAGCGAAATAACTTCGTCGGCTCCTAATTTCAGCAATAACTTTAACGACTCCGGGTTACGACCGGTAGCTATCACCTTTTTGGCGCCGTAATATTTGGCAATTTGTACTGCCGCCTGCCCGGTAACACCGGTTGCACCGTTAATTAGCACCGTATCGCCTATTTTTATCTGTGCCCGGTATTTAAGGGCCAGGGCAGCACCCATAATAGCATTGGGTAGTGCCGAAGCAGTAACATCATCAATCCCATCGGGCAAAACGGTATATTGATTTTTATTGATCAGCGCTTTTTCAGCTATCATGCCGGCAATACCAATGGCATATACACGTGTACCGTCTTCCAATACACCAACACCATCAACACCAACCACAGTAGGCAAATTGGTATGGCTGGCATAATGGCTCCCGCTAGCTCGCCCCTTATCAAAATTTTTAACAGACGCTGCCTTAACGGCAATTAAAATCTGATCATCATTTTGCGGAACAGGTACTGCAAAATCTTCATATTTAGGGGCGGTGCCCAACTGATGTAATACGGCTGCTTTCATTAGTGTTTGCTTTTTATCAAATGTATTTGTTTCTTATTTGTCCGAACAGAACTTTCCCTGGCATAAAAACAATTTGCCTATTCATCAAAATTAAAAAATTCATATTACAGTGTTTGATAAACTAACTGCACACCTTCAAGCCTATAGTCAATATCGCAACGCTCCCAAAACAAAGGATAGAGAAAATATTGCTAATAATTACGCGATATTTATTTTCGGGTTTGTATTTAAAAAACCACAGCGTAAATACAGAAAAAAGTCTGTGCCGCAGCTCACCAGGCTCATATAGTTTAAACTTAAAATGATTGCCAAAAGACGAATAATTGGTTTCATTCTCTATATTGTATATTTGATAATTTATTAGAACCCTAAAGATCATCAACACAACCAAAATTGGAACTAGGATAGAAAAATTTTCTATATAAAATCCAAAAAGAGGCATATTAACAATAGTGACAGGCTTTCCGCTTGAGTAGTCGATTTTTTTTACGATATAATATTCTTTGCCTAAACTAACTTCCTTCGTTTCATTTAAAAGCTTTCCGCTTTTAGAATATTTTTTTGACTCTCCAAAATCATTACCATCAATATAAACAGAAGTAAAATAATTGCCTAAACTGTCTGTAGTAATCCACAAACCTTGTTGTATGCAACTACTATCCGTCCTGTTAGCTATTTTGCCATTTATTTTCTCGAATCTCGGGCATGGGTCTTCATAAAATGTGTCAGATTTAATATGAGTTACACCTCCTTCCCGCGTTGTATCATATGAAATAATCATTTTAGGCTTCAAAGGCAAAGTATCTTTACCCACTATCATATAACTCTGCCCAGACGCTGAATTGCAAAACAAAAGAATTACAAGAATAAAAGACGTTGTTAATTGCTTGTGACCGGTTATCTGTCTAATCAATTTGTTAAAATTACCTGGCACCCAATATATCGAATTTTCTAAAAAAACCGAGGCAATCCATAAATTCAGCAAATCAAGATTCAGAAAAACTATAGGTCAGACAAGCTCTCCCAATAAACCCTCAATATCCAACCGGCGGGTAAACATGGTTAGCTCACCATTTTCATCCAGCGGCCATAGCTCGCGCGGCCTGTCCCAATATAGCTCAACTCCGTTTTTGTCAGGGTCATCCAAATAAATAGCTTCCGAAACGCCGTGATCTGAAGCTCCGGTTATGGGGTATTTGGCATCTATCAATCGTTGCAGAATAGCTGCCAGATCTTTTCTTTCAGGATAAAGTATAGCAGTATGAAACAAACCCGGTGCATATTCCGGTGCGGGTGGCGCACCCTTGCTTTGCCAGGTGTTTAAACCGATATGATGGTGATAACCACCGGCCGATATAAACGCCGCCTGATCGCCATACAACAACATCTTATCAAAGCCCAGCAAACCACTATAAAAATCAAGGGATTTTTGCAGGTTGCTCACCTTTAAATGCACGTGGCCAATACGTGTTTGAGCTGGTATTTTATATTGATCCATAAATTACATGTTTAAACATCAAATTTACAAAAGTATTGAGCCGGTATTGTGTAATAATTGTAAAATAAATACGCTGGTCAGCGTTGCAACCGGTCATTATACAATATAGTGCTATTTTTATTTTCATCAGCTTCTTTTAGTTCGGTTTTTATTTCAATTGAATTATCTTTTCTTCTGCTTCCAGGAACCGGCACGCCACCGGCTATGCTGATTCCAAAGCATGCAAGAGTAATAAGCATCACCATGCCTGCAACCCGCAGCATTTTTTTTAATTGCTTCACGCCTGTTAAATATTAAATAGCCATGCCAGAAAAAACCCGGCAAAGCTTTTTTGATAAAATGAATAAATTGGATTACCGCAATTGCGGTTAAGTGAAATGGGAGATTAACTCAAAATTGGATGAGCATCGTTTTTGCCGCTTTGAGGAATTGTTTTACCGCGGCGAAAGTTAGATAGGTGTGATTTTGATAAAATTGATACGGGGTGCAGCTTCAAACTAACATAAGCAAGTTTGCTGTGGAATTTACTTATGTTTAAGACCCCGACTGACAAAAATCCGGCAGCGAGCTGTTTGCAATTCGTTGTTGACTTAACCGGATATTGAAAACCATGAATTGCCCTTGAATTTGCGTAACTAACCCAGGTTGTTTGTACAACTGCAGGCCCGCGCTGAGAAGATACCACCAGATTGGAAAAAGCAAAAAAACCAAGCAAAAAAATTGCGGCGCACATTATTTTCTTGCAGCTGTTTTTAAAACTATACCTACCCGGCAATTGCATCATGAAGCCAAGTTACAAAGAATAGTTAAATCTAAATGTTACAAATTCTCACATCTTACCTTTATCTTTGCCAAATGATCGTAAAATCAGCCGAATTTATTTGCAGTAATACCCAAATATCAAAATTACCGCCTCCTGTAAAGGCAGAATATGCTTTCATAGGGCGGTCAAATGTGGGTAAATCGTCGCTTATAAATATGCTGGCCGGTAAAAAAGGACTGGCAAAAACATCGCAAACACCCGGTAAAACACAACTTATCAATCATTTTTTAATTAATGATAGCTGGTATATTGTTGATTTACCCGGATACGGATATGCCCGGGCCTCCAAAACTAAAAAGGCCGACTGGAACAAATTCATTCATACCTATTTAGATAAGCGCGAAAGCCTGCAATGTGTAATGGTGCTGATTGACAGCAGGCTGGAGCCACAAAAAATAGACCTGGAGTTTTGTAACTGGCTGGGCGAAAAAGGGCTGGCTTTTGTTTTGATATTTACCAAGGCCGATAAGCAATCAAGCGTTAAAACGGATCAATGCGTGGCGCAATTTAAAAAAGCGTTATCACAAACGTTTGATGAGTTTCCGCAGTATTTTATCACCTCGTCCGAAACGCAGTTAGGGCACGATGAGGTATTAAACTTTATAGGTGAAGTAAATAAGCATTTTGTAATACCAACCATAAACATTTAACCAAAAAACAAATCTATGAAACGTACAGCGCATGCCCATTGGAACGGCACTTTAACCGAAGGAAAAGGTGAAATTACTACCCAAAGCACTATTTTAAACAAAACCCAGTATTCATTTAAAACTCGTTTTGCCGATGGTATCGGTACAAACCCCGAAGAGCTGTTAGCGGCTGCCCACGCAGGCTGTTTTACTATGGCTGTTGGTGCGGTTTTAACGCAGGCGGGTTTTACACCAAATGATTTAAGCACCGATGCTATTTTAGATCTGGATATGGTTGCCCTTAGCGTTACCGGTATCCAACTTAATCTTACTGCATCAGCTATTGACGGTGTAAGCGAAGAAAAATTTAACGAAATTGCTGAAGGTGCAAAAGCAAATTGCATTATTTCAAAAGCACTAAGCGTGCCTATTACGCTAACTGTGAAATATGCATAATTTGTTGTAGCGAGAAAATTAACAAAGTCCGGAAAATGGTAGTGTAAGTATCCTGATAGGATAAAAGCATATAAGGTTTTCCGGACTTTTCTTTTTAAAACATTCCGGTTCCTGCGCTCATGCTATGCCATCTCCAGCCTCGCCTCGGTCGACATAGCTGCTGGTATAGTGAATGAAAATTCGGTGCCCTCGCCGGGTTTGCTGGTTACCCATATTTTGCCACTACACTTTTCAACCAGGTCCTTGCAAAACAACATCCCCATACCCGTTCCCGATTCGTTGTTGGTACCTGTCTTACTGTTCACTTTCCCTTTAAACAGCTTATTCAGTTGATCTTCGCTCATACCTATACCAGTATCTTTCACGGTTATAATATGGCTATTATCATCCTGCTGACTGGCGATAATTTCAATAACATCATTATCGTTCGAAAACTTAATGGCATTGGTTATTAAATTGCGTATAACTATCCGTATCGAGTTCGGATCGGCCGACGCAATCATATTGTCGGGCACGTGGTCAATCAATTTAATTCCTTTTGCAGCGGCCTGCTCCAGGTAGCTGTCCACTTCAAACGTTACAATATCTTTTATATAAAAACTCTTTGCCGAGCTTTCAAAATTCTCCATCTGGCTATTTATCCAAAATAACAAGGTATCCAAAAAGTCAGAAGTATACTCTAGCTTTTTCAATACACTAGGTATCATTTCGAGCAATTGCTGGTGGGTAATCGTATCATCCTGTAATAAACTGAACAAACCGCGCAGAGTGCTCAAAGGTGCCCGCAGATCGTGTGCTAAAACAGAAATCAGGCGGTCCTTTAAAATATTCAGGTCATTTAGCTTTTGAGCCTGATCATCCAGATCAGTTTTTTGCTGCAGCACTTCACGGTTCTTTTCTTCCAGCTTTAAATTGATGCCCTGTTGCTTGCGTTTTTGCCTGTAGTATACAATCGATACACTTATCATCGCTATGATGATCGTCAAAAAGATCAAATTAATCAGCTGCTGCTGTTTAAGACTTTGCTCGTATAAAAGTTCTTTTTCGTGTTGTTGTTGTGCCAACTGGTGCTGTTTGTTTGCAAAATCGTGCTCCAAATTGTATGAAGTTAGCTTTTGCATACTCTCGTTATTGTTCAGGCTATCTTTCAGATCAATGTATTGCCTCAACAATTTATAAGCCGCGTCGTATTGCCCTAAACCGGCAAGGGTTCTGTTCAATTGCAATGCAGCGTCCGAACGTACAGCCAGGTTGCCCAGCTTACTAGCCATTTGCTGGCCTTCAACAGCGTACTTATAAGCGTTAACGTAATCGTGTTTCATGTTGTAAACCGTGGCAAAACCAATTAAAGTATAAGCCTGGTTGTAAACAATTTTATATTTGCGGGCTACCTGTAATGATATATCTAAATAATTTATAGCCTTGTCAAATTGTTTTTTATGTGCATAGCAAAGGCCCAGATCGGTATAAATGGAGCTCATCCCATCCTTATCATCCTGGCGACGGGCAATCCGGTCAGATACATTTAAATAAGCTATAGCGCGGTCATAATTCTGTTGGGCAAGCCAAACCTCACCAATATTCTCATTTACAATTCCGTAGCCTAATAAATCATTACTCGCGTAATATATGCCATAAGCCTTTTTGTAATACTCAAGTGCTTTAGGATACACCTGCATGCCATATAAAACAAAACCTATATCATTATAATTAGCCGCAGCAGCCAGTTTGTTATTTAATTTCAGGTCGATAAACAAAGCCTTATAATAATAATCAAGCGCTTTAGGTAACAGACCCTCGTTAAAATATAATATGCCTATATTTTTATAGCTGTCGGCTTCATCCATTTCATTATGAAGCTTTCTGTTTAAATCAACCGCCATATTTAAATAGCGCAGTGCCAGCTTATACTGTGCCAGCAAATTGTACATGCGGCCACAAAGCGTATAACAGTTGCTTAAACCCTTATAATCTTTTATGTTTTTATAAATGAAAATTGCTTCGTTAAAATTTTCTATAGCTAACGGGTATTTGCCCTTAAAATAATTAGCATGCGCAATTTGCAATAAGCCGTTGGCTACACCTGCCCTGTAATTAATTTTGCGCGAAAGATCAATACTTTTTTGCCCGTAATATAAGGTACTGTCGGGGTTTGATTCGAAGTAGTTAGCGGCTAAAGCGGTTAACCGGTTAATGTAAAGGGTATCAGGGGCGGCTTCGTTTTTGGACGATGCCACCAAAGTTTTCAAACTATCAACACGTCCCCTGTTGATAATTGAAAAACCGCTAAAAGAAATTAATAGAAAAGAAATAGTTAAATAAATTCTCAAGATAATACGCCCCTTATTTTCAAATACTTGTTGTAACACACCTTGTGCAACAGGCATTTGTACGCAAGTAACATACAATTTTGTTTTGTCAAAATAAAAAAAATAAAAAAAGCCCATTTCCTGTAAAGAAAACGGGCTTTTTAAAAGAATATGTTTTACCTTATTTAAGGTTATTTACAAATTTGGTAAGCTTTGATTTATTATTCGAAGCTTTATTTTTATGAATAACGTTCTTTTTTGCTAAACGGTCAAGCATTGATATAACCTTCGTTAAAAGCTCACTCGCCTCAGCTTTGCTGCTTGTGTTTCTTAATTTTTTGATGGCGTTCCTGGTGGTTTTAGCCTGGTACCTGTTACGTAAGCGCTTCGCAGCGTTTGCACGGATCCTTTTTAATGATGATTTATGATTTGCCATTGTATAGCTTTGTTATTCTTTCTATTATTTTTAAGGACTGCAAATATACGATGGTTATTTCAATTTTCAAACACCTTTTTTAATTTAGTTTTTTGAGCCTTTGGATGTTGTAAAGTTATGGGGTTTAAAGCTTGTAAAGTTAAATGCTGCCATAACCTGCTTCCGGTAAAACTTCGGTACATCAATCTTCAATTAAAATCTTTTTAATTATTATCTTCAAAAGTTTCAACTTTACAACGTTAAACCTTATAACAGTCCTGCTCATGAAACAAGCATTCCGTATAATAACCGGTTTTATTTTGATCTTGCTATGCTCATCCTGGGGATTTTATGCGCATTTCCGCATTAACAGGTTGGCGGTTTTCACCCTGCCTAAAGCAATGACAGGCTTTTACCGCGCCAATATCCAGTTTATAACAGATCATGCCATCAGCGCGGATAAACGACGCTATGTTGACTCAACCGAAGCGCCACGACATTTTTTTAATGCCGACCATTATGGAAAAAATCCGTTTGCTGCCGTTCCTCAGAACTGGGATGATGCTGCTATTAAGTTTACGGCCGATACACTTATTAAATACGGTACCGTGCCGTGGACCATTCAATACAATTATTACCGGCTGGTTAAAGCATTTAAAGAGCATGATACCACCGCTATATTAACTGCATCGGCTAATTTGGGCCATTATGTAGCCGATGCGCATGTTCCGCTGCATTTAACGCTTAATTATAACGGGCAGCTAACCAACCAAACCGGCATACATGCCCTTTGGGAAAGCCGCATCCCTGAGTTATTTGGCGATCATTACAACTTGTATATTGGTAAGGCCCGTTATATTGAAAACCCACTAGCCGAAGCCTTTAAAATATGCCGCAGCTCCTTTAAAAGCACCGATAGCGTATTGCGTTTTGAACGGATACTGAGTAAAAACTACCCGCCCGAAAAAAAATACGTTACCGAAAAACGGGGTAAAAGAGAAGTAACGGAATATTCCGAAGCTTATGCAAAAGCCTATCAAAACATGCTGAATAGCATGGTACAACGGCGTATGCGCTCGGCCATATTATCGGTGGGCAGTTTCTGGTACTCTGCCTGGGTTGATGCCGGGCAGCCGGATCTGAACAAGCTGATTGCCCAACCATTAACCGCCGATGAAACAGCAAAAGTTAAACAGGAAGAAACGGCCTTTAAAAACGGCAAAGTCAAGACGCCCGCAAAATAGCAGGCTAACTTAAGCTGCCTGCTGCTTATTCATCCGGCTTTTTATGGCTGCAAAAATTGCAGGCAATACAGATACAGCTATAATTGCTATCCCTACCAATGCAAAATGAGCCTTAAAGAAAGGAACATTGCCTAAAAAGTATCCGGCAAACAAAAACACAATGATCCAGGCGGTGCCCCCTATAATATTGTATAAGCTATATTTCACAAACGACATTTTGCTCACCCCCGCCACAAAAGGCGCTATGGTACGTATAATAGGCATAAACCTGCTAAAAATCACAGCCAATGCACCATGCTTTTCAAAAAAAGCATGCGTTTGCAGGTAGTAATCGAGTTTTAGTATCTTATTTTCTTTCTTAAAAACCTTGGGGCCCAGATAGCTGCCAACAAGATAATTTACTGTATTGCCGGTAAAAGCAGCGGCAATTAAAATAAGGGTAAGCACATAAATGCTTAGTCCGGTAGTTCCGGCGGCAATTAAGGCACCGGCAGCAAATAACAGCGAGTCGCCGGGTAAAAATGGGGTAACTACAAAGCCTGTTTCGGCAAATATTATGGCAAATAATATTAAGTAGGTTAAAGCATGGTACTGGTTAATAATATCTTCCAGGTGCTTATCAATATGTAAAATAAAATCAATGAGGCTTTTAATCAGTTCCAAGGCTTTTTAGTTTTGGGGCAAAATTATAAATTATATTCCGTAATCATCGGCGAATGGCAAACCTATTCCACCTGACTGGCGACGTCCGGTTCAGTCAACTATTTATTTGTAATTATTCCTGCATTAAACGCGGCCGAATCGGCACGGGTGGTATAACCATAGGCGTATATGGTATATAAGCGGCCATCCTGTACGGTTATGGAGGGTTGATCATTCAGTACGCCTGTAGTACCGGTGGTCATTAACTGGAAATCATAAGTACCCACCGGAATTTCTTTAAAAGCGGTAGTGGTTAAATAAGGTACCGCGCCAAAAGCCAATGTGCCGTTAGCATACAAATCGAGCCCCGTAGTGCCGGTAGGCGAAGCATTTACAAACCTTATTTTACCCCTTCCTATTGCAGGCTCGCTTTCGACATTATCAACCGTAAAAATTTGCTGGGGCACACCGTTTACTGCCGAGCCTGTTAAAAATATAGTATATTTCAACCCAGTCTTCAAGATATCACCCCGCGAAAACAGCGTGGTACCTGAGTTACCGTTATAAATAAAAGGCCGGAACTGGTATGGTGTATCTGTCGAAGGCACATAAAAATACCCTGAACTAACGCCATAAATATATGGGCTTGTTAAACCGTTTACCTGGTTAAAATCAATATAAAGCGACAGATACCCCAAATTAGGACTTAAGTTTAAAATTTGATATTGAATATTAAGGCCTGTTGGGCTTGCAGCTCCCGATTTGCCGCACGACTGCATTGCCAAAATAAAAACCGGGCCAGCCATAACTAAACATAGCCAAATCCTGAAAGTATTTTTTATTTTAAATATCATTGATCCTTTAATGATTAAGTGCAACACCTATATTAAATGCAGAATTGCCTTTTCCGTTTAACAAGCCCTTTGAAAAAATAGTATAGATACTACCCGCTTGAAAAGTTATTGTTGTATCAACTTTAGCTATCGAAGACCCGGACTGAAAAACCTTTATTTCATTGGCACCACCAGGAAATTCCACAAAAGCACTTGACGTTTTAAAAACACTCGACTTAAAGCTAACTGAACTACCGATGTAAACATCCAGGTTACCGGCATCAGAGGATACATTAACAAAACGAACCATGGTAGTATCAGGATGCAGGGTATCAATAGGCAATTCATCCTGCGTAGTTAACGTTTCACTTGCCGATTCGCCATAAACATAGGTAGAATAAAGAGAGCTATCCAATAGCTTTAATGGCAGATTAAACAAAACATTATAGACGGCCGGGCCTGCCTTTTTAAATGAATAATTCTGAACACCTGCAGGCACCGTAAGGTAATAAGATTGCCCTGCCGGAAATAAACTTGAAGTATTATTTAAGCGGGTACCGTTCAAATAAAAATTCAAAGTGTCGGCAGTTGCGTTTACTATATTTAAACCAGTGGTAACTTTTTTTGCAAAAACCTCGTCATTATTTTTACAGGAAACAAACACCACCATCATAGCAGTAATAACCCATAAAACCAAAAACCTTGTATTCATATAAATAATTGCTATAATAACTGCGTATTATACGTTTTGTTATAGTACCGAACAAAAAAGTCCGGTTTCGGGCCGGACTTTTGTATTAGTGATCAGCGATTAGTGGCTGGAGATAAGTCTTGACAGTTAAGTAAACAATTTTAGTAAAACCGATGATCCTAATCTCCAATCATTAAAACCTGATCCCTGCTCATTAACCTCTAATCACTAATTATGCATAGCTATTAAGCATTACCGGCATTACCAGCATCAGTACGTCTTCATTTTCGTCGCCGCCTTGTGGTAACAATAAACCGGCACGGTTAGGGGTCGACATTTCCAGTACAACTTCTTCGCAGCTCAGGTTCTTTAACATTTCTATTAAAAAACGGGCATTAAAGCCAATTTCCATGTCTTCGCCTTCATACTGGCAGGTTAAACGCTCATGTGCTTCGTTTGCAAAATCAATATCTTCTGATGATATATTTAGCTCGCTGCCGTTTATTTTAAGCCTTACCTGGTGGGTAGTTTTGTTGGCATAAATAGCCACGCGGCTTAATGAACTTAAAAACGACTGGCGGTCAATATTCAGCTTATTAGGATTATTCAATGGAATAACGGCTTCATAGTCAGGATAACGCTCGTCAATTAAACGGCATACCAAGTTAATGTTGCCAAATTTAAAAAATGCGCTGGTAGTGTTATACTCAACCGATACGTTTACATCGTCACTTGGTAATGACGATTTTAATAACGTTAACGCCTTTTTAGGCAATATAAATGATGTAGTGCTGCCAGCCTTGGCATCCTTACGGCGATAACGCACCAGTTTATGGGCATCGGTAGCAACAAAAGTAAGGTGTTGGGTTGATAACTGGCAGTAAACACCTGTCATAGCCGGACGTAGCTCATCGTTACTAACCGCGAAAATGGTTTTATTAATAGCTTCTGCCAAAACAGATGCTGGCAGGTTTACTGACGATGCATTTTCAACAACCGGAATTTTCGGGAAATCTTCACCATTTTCGCCGTTCAGTTTATATTTACCATCACCGGCGTTTATTTCAATAGCAAAAGTTTTATCATCAACAGAAAAAGCAATTGGCTGCTCTGGCAATGATTTTAAAGTTTCTAACAAAATGCGCGATGGTATGGCAATACGGCCATTCTCTTTTGACTCAACAGGTAAAGAGGTGGTCATGCTGGTTTGCAGGTCGGTAGCCGAAATAGTTAAGTTTCCATCTTTTATCTCGAACAAAAAGTTCTCCAGTATGGGCAACACAGTACTATTGCTTAGCGCGCCGCTAACAGCCTGCAGTTGCTTGAGTAAGGTTGATGTAGAAACAATAAATCTCATATAATTACAATTAATCAATCAAAAGTATAAAATTTAATGTGCATACTTCCGCCTGCGGATATAATGTTGAAAAATAGCAAATATTAACAGTAAAGCCAAAGGAACTACAGTGTTAATTACCTGCCAGTACAACTTTTCGCCGCGGATGCGTGCACGGTTAAGGAGGCGTATTTTAACCTCTTTGGTACGCAGGGCGATAAGGCCCGAGTCGTCCGTCATATAATCGGCAATATTCAGCAGCAGGTTCTTGTTGCCAAAGTCCTGGCGCATGTAATGGTCATATCCCAGCGGGAAAGGTGATCCATCAGAACCTACATCGTTTTTAAAAATATCACCATCGCTTATTACAATCATTTTGGTAGGCACACTTTGTGGCAGCGAGTTTACATGCTCGGTTAAGCCCGGTGGCGTTGGGCGGTTTAAAAAGTCGCTGGTAAACTTGCCTTCCAGCAGCACAGCAACCGTTTTAGGTGTACTTTGAAACTGCTTAGGGTCCGGCTCCTGTTCAATGGCCCGCAACGATATAATATGCGGTGCCCCTATTTTTTTATTATAGGGCGATGAGGTAAGCAAAATAGTTTTTTTAACATTTTTAACCGCCAGCGTATCAATGGTGCTGGCAAACTCGCTGCGTATGCCATCCAGATTTTTAACAATAGGGTTTTTTGAAAGCGGCATAAACACCGGATAGTACAACCATGGCACCATTTGTATTTGCGCCTGCCCGCCAACATTGCCTGTGGCAATAGGTATTTGAGCGCAGCTGATGTCGGCTATTAAATCATAATTAATGCGTACACCATAAGTAAACAATTGATCATCCAGATCCAGCTGTTTCGGAAACGACATCTGATCGCCTCCATGGCCACGCAGGCTGTCCAGCTCGGCGTTTACCTGGTCTATCGCCCATAACACTCGTCCGCCGCGCATAATATATTGGTCAATTTTATATTTTTCCAGTTCGGTAAATGCAGTATCTGGTTTGGGGATAATCAACAGCCTTACTTTTTCCAACACACTAAACGGAACGGTCTTAAGGTTTAAGCGGCCAATTTCAAAACCATCCGACAGTGATTTCATAGCATCATTAACCTGCAAATCGCTCAGTTCATGATCGCCCTCGGCAAACGCAACAATAGGCTTGCCGCCACTGGTGATTTTTTTAATGGCCGATGAAAAAGCATATTCCAGATTCTGGATGGAGTTATTGTAAACTTCCTCGTCTGATAAGCCTATCCGGTTTTGCAACAAATTAACCGCAACGTATTTCCCTTTATACGCCACCAATGCCTCGGGGAAAAGCAACATTTGCGTAACGCCATTATCGGTTTTTATGCTGGTAGGCTGCGACACGATGCCTTTAGCTTCCAATGTATCATAAGCTGCCTTTTGCAAACTATCGGGCAGGCTTTTTATATAGGCTACAGGGTCTACAGATTCAAATTGCAGCCTACCGTGACTGTAGGCCTGCAAATCGCTCAACATGTCGTTGGTGGCACGCTGCAGGCGTTTCATTTCACCATTAAAGTTATCGCCCTTTAAATAAACCGCTATCCTAACCTCATCTTTAAGGCTATCCATTACGCCGCGGCTTACTTTTGATATGGTAAAACGTTTTTCCTTAGTAAAATCAAAACGCGTAAAGGCAAAGTTGGATACTATCCCCAGCAAAATCAATATTGCCACAACAGAAAAACAGGATTTTGCATCGGCGCTTTTCATGCTTTTTTGCCTTTGCCTAATTAATACAAACAAGGTAAGGCATATAAATAAGCCGGTAAGGATAATAAAATAAACCAGGTCGCGGGTATCCAGCACGCCGCGGCTTACCGATTGGTAATGAGCCGTGATACCTAAATTTTCGAGACTAAGATTTTGAAGCGACAACAGCTGACCCAATGAATCAAAACCGCTATAAAAAAAGAAACATAAAAATACGGCTACTGTAAATGCTATAATCTGATTTTTACTAATGGATGAGGCAAACAAGCCAATAGCTGCGAAGCTTGCTCCCAGCAAAAACAAACCGATGTATGAACCAATAACACCGCCTGTATCAATATTGCCCTGTGGCGTACCCAGCGTGTAAACTGAATAATAATAAACCAATGTAGGCAATAAGGCAAACAGCACTAATAAAAGGCTGGCAAAATATTTACCCAACACTATTTGCCAATCAGTTAAGGGGCGGGTCAATAAAAGTTCAAAAGTTCCTTCTTTGCGTTCTTCGGCTAATGACCGCATGGTTATGGCCGGTATCAGGAACATAAAAAGGTAGGGTGCGGTACTGAACAAACTGTCTAATCCGGCGTAGCCGTAATCAAGGATACTTGACTGGGGGAATACCCATAAAAATAATCCTAATACCAATAAAAATACACCAATGGTAACATAGGCTACCAGCGAACTGAGGTAAGAAATAATTTCTTTTTTGAGGAT
>JABDEQ010000019.1:34771-34842 GCA_013286985.1 Bacteroidota bacterium
GTTAAACAATTATTGTATTGAAACTAAATTTAATAAACTTACGCTATTTAAAACCTTTCGGCTAAACGCAG
>JABDEQ010000020.1 GCA_013286985.1 Bacteroidota bacterium
GAAAAGGTTAAAGCTGAGTTTGCCAAATTAGGCGATATCAGTCACGACGAGCTGCGGGCCAAAACTATTGGTTTTAAAGAAATCATTGCCGAAGGCCTTGCCGATATTGACAGCCAGATACAGGAGATTAAAGACAAAACCGAGAATAATCCGGATATAGATGTCAGCGAAAAAGTTGAGCTTTATACTCAGCTGGATAAACTGGAAAAAGACCGTAACAAAGAGCTTGAAGTTATTTTGATGCGGATTTTACCAGAAGCTTTTGCCGTGGTAAAAGAAAGCGCCAAACGCTTAAAAGAAAACGCAACCATTGAGGTTACCGCAACGCAATTTGACCGTGATTTGGCCGCCCGCAAATCAAACGTATTGATTAAAGGCGATAAAGCCATCCACCATAATAAATGGATTGCTGCCGGTAATGAAGTAACCTGGGATATGGTTCACTATGATGTACAGCTGTTGGGTGGTATCGTATTGCACCAGGGTAAAATTTCTGAAATGGCTACAGGTGAAGGTAAAACTTTGGTGGCTACCCTGCCCGCTTATCTTAATGCATTGGCCGGACAAGGCGTACACATTGTAACCGTGAACGACTACCTGGCACGCCGTGACTCTGAGTGGATGGGCCCGCTGTATGAATTCCACGGGTTATCGGTTGATTGTATCGATAAACATGAGCCAAATTCAGAAGAGCGCCGTAAAGCTTACATGAGCGATATTATTTTCGGAACAAACAATGAGTTTGGTTTCGATTACCTGCGTGACAACATGACACGTAGTCCTGAAGAATTGGTACAAGGCAAATTGCATTTTGCCATGGTGGATGAGGTTGACTCCGTTTTAATTGATGATGCCCGTACACCTTTAATTATATCTGGCCCTATACCCCGCGGCGACGAGCATGAGTTTTATGAATTAAAACCGCGTATTGAGCGCCTGGTAAATGCACAAAAAACCTATGTTAACGGCGTATTAAACGAAGCAAAAAAATTGATCGCCGAAGGCAAAACGGGTCCTGAAGAAGGCGGTTTGGCTTTATTGCGCGCTTTCAGGGGTTTGCCAAAGAGCAAAGCTTTAATAAAATATTTGAGTGAAGGGGGCAACAGGCAGTTGCTGCTGAAATCAGAAAACTACTATATGCAGGACCAAAGCAAGGAAATGCATAAAGTAGATGCCGAACTGTTTTTTATTATTGATGAAAAAAATAACCAGGTTGAACTGGCTGAAAAAGGTATTGAGCTGATCACGAGTTCAGGTGAAGATCCTCACTTCTTTGTAATGCCTGATGTGGGTACTGAAATTGCTGAAATTGAAAAATCGGACTTACCGGCCGAACAAAAAATTGCTAATAAAGATGAACTGATGCGCGATTTCTCTATCAAATCGGAGCGTATCCATTCGGTAAATCAATTGCTGAAAGCTTATACCCTGTTTGAAAAAGATACAGAATACATTTTGGACGAAGGCAAGGTAAAAATTGTTGATGAGCAAACAGGCCGTGTTTTAGATGGCCGCCGTTACTCTGATGGCTTGCACCAGGCAATTGAAGCAAAAGAAAATGTTAAGGTAGAGGATGCTACCCAAACTTTTGCTACTATCACGCTGCAAAACTACTTCCGCATGTACCACAAGCTTTGCGGTATGACGGGTACTGCCGTTACTGAAGCAGGTGAGTTTTGGGAAATTTACAAACTGGATGTGGTAGAAATACCAACCAACACCCCAACCAGCCGTGCAGACAGGCAGGATTTGGTTTACCGTACCGTTCGTGAAAAATATAATGCCGTTGCCGAAGAGATTGTGGCTTTAACACAAGCGGGCCGCCCGGTACTGGTGGGTACAACATCTGTTGAAATTTCGGAATTACTGAGCCGCATGCTAAAACTGCGCGGTATTAAACATAACGTATTGAATGCCAAAATGCACCAGAAAGAAGCCGATATTGTGGCCGAAGCTGGTAAATCAGGCACCGTAACTATTGCTACCAACATGGCTGGTCGTGGTACGGATATAAAATTAGGCCCGGGCGTTAAGGATGCCGGCGGTTTAGCCATTGTAGGTACCGAGCGCCACGAGTCGCGCCGTGTTGACCGCCAGCTACGCGGTCGTGCCGGTCGTCAGGGCGACCCGGGTTCATCACAATTCTTTGTGTCGTTGGAAGACAACCTGATGCGTTTGTTTGGTTCCGAAAGAATCTCGAACCTGATGGTACGTATGGGTATTGAAGAGGGTGAAGTGATCCAACACTCCATGATCTCAAACTCTATTGAGCGTGCGCAAAAAAAAGTAGAAGAAAACAACTTCGGTATCCGTAAGCGTTTGCTGGAATATGATGATGTGATGAACTCACAGCGTACCGTTATTTATGCTAAACGTAAAAATGCCTTATTTGGCGAGCGTTTAGAAGTGGATATCAATAACACCATTTTTGATGTTGTTGAAGATGTGGTAACCGAATATAAAGAAGCCAACAATTTTGAAGGCTTTAACCTGGAAACCATCCGCGTGTTTTCGGTTGATGTTGAATTAACGCATGATGAGTTTGTAAATACTTCGATAAATAAACTGGTTGACAGGGTTTTTGAAGAAGTAATGGAATTTTACAAACGCAAGCACGATGCTATTGCACAACAAGCTTATCCGGTATTAAAAGATGTGTTTGATACCCGCGGCGAATATGTTGAAAATATAGTTGTTCCGTTTACCGATGGTGTGCATGGTATCCAGGTATCTGTTCCGTTGAAAAAAGCGGTAGCAAGTAATGGTCATGAAGTGTTTAAGTCATTTGAAAAGAATGTTACGCTGTACCTGATTGACGACGCCTGGAAAGAGCACCTGCGCGAAATGGATGAGTTAAAGCAATCTGTACAGAACGCGGTTTACGAACAAAAAGACCCGTTATTGGTTTATAAGTTTGAGGCTTTTGAATTGTTCCGCCAGATGCTGGCAACCGTAAACAAGGAGCTGGTTAGCTTCCTGTTCAGAGGTGGCATCCCGGTACAACAGCAAGCAGATGATATCCGCGAAGCGAAACCGCAACCTAAGCTCGACCTTAAAAAAATGCGCACCTCAAAACCTGAATTGGTAGGTGAAGCCAACGGTTCAGCAATGCAGGACATGCGTGAGTTGCAAAAGGCCACCCCGGTAAGGGTTGAGCAAAAAATAGGAAGAAATGATCCTTGTCCTTGCGGAAGCGGCAAAAAATACAAAAACTGCCATGGCGTAGGTCAAAATTAATATTGAAAAAGGTTATCACTCCGGCGAAATGCTGGAGTGATGACGCTGTTTAAATAACCTTAATATTTAAAACAAATGAAAAATACAGTATCTTATTTAAAAGCTAAAATGAGCCCGATAAGTTACTGTATTTTTTTTGTACTGTTTCTTCTGCCCGCACTATCGCATGCCCAAACCCGGGGCAAAGTGGAAGTGGTAAAAGACCCGTTGATAGATACATTGATTGCCCGCAGAGCCTCTTTAGGTAAAAACGCAGCAATTAGTGATGATGCAACCAATGGCTACCGGGTACAGATTTTTTTCGGATCAAACCGGCAGGACGCTTACAACGCGCAGGCCCGTTTCCTGGAAGAATATCCCGACACCAGGACTTACATTTTATATACCGAACCCAATTTTAAAGTGCAGGTTGGCGATTTCAGAACAAAGCTGGAAGCGCAAAAGCTGCAGAACGATTTGAGAGATAAGTTTACCAGCCTGTTTATTATACAAGGCAAAATTAATCCGCCTAAAACTGACGCCTCCAATGATTAAAGAGCAAATACAGCAACTATCACAGGATATTTTTAACGATGTGGTGGCTACCCGTCGCCATCTGCATGCACATCCTGAACTTTCTTTTCATGAAGTGGAAACATCTGCTTTTGTTGCATCGCGTTTGGATGCCTTGGGCTTGAAATACGAGCGAATGGCCGATAATGGTCTGGTTGCTTTAATTAAGGGTGATAAACCATCGGATAAAGTGGTTGCCCTGCGTGCCGATATGGATGCTTTGCCTATTTTGGAAGCCAATAATGTGCCTTACAAATCACAAAACAGTGGTGTAATGCATGCTTGCGGGCATGATGCACATACCTCATCATTATTAGGTACAGCCAAAATATTAACTGACCTTAAAAGTCAGTTTGGAGGAACAGTTAAGCTGATCTTTCAACCGGCAGAAGAAAAACTACCTGGTGGTGCGAGCCTGATGATAAAGGAAGGCGTATTGGAGAATCCAAAACCACAAGCCGTTTTAGGGCAGCATGTGATGCCTTTGATAGATGCGGGCAAAGTAGGTTTCCGTGCAGGTAAATACATGGCCTCGACAGATGAAATTTACGTAACCGTGCACGGCAAAGGCGGTCATGGTGCGCAGCCACAACAAAATATTGATCCGGTTATTATTACCGCACATATATTAACCGCACTGCAGCAAGTAGTTAGCCGCTTTGCTGATCCGAAAAGCCCGTCGGTGCTTTCCTTTGGGAAAGTGATTGCCAACGGTGCCACCAATGTTATTCCTAACGAGGTGTATCTGGAAGGCACCTTCCGCACCATGGATGAAAAATGGCGTGGTGAGGCTCACATCAAAATGAAAAAAATGGCCGAAGGCATTGCCGAAAGCATGGGCGGCAGCTGCGATTTTAATATTATGCGCGGCTATCCTTTCCTGATTAATGAAGAAAAATTAACGCATGCAACCCGCGGCCACGCCGAAGATTATTTAGGTAAGGAAAACGTACTCGACCTGGATATATGGATGGCAGCAGAAGACTTTGCCTATTATTCACAAGTAGCCGACTCCTGCTTTTACCGTTTAGGCACCCGCAATGAGAGCCGCGGCATAACCTCATCAGTACACACACCAACCTTTGACGTGGAAGAGGATGCTTTTAAAATAAGCACAGGTTTAATGGCTTATTTAGCCGTTAAACAATTGGGAAATTAAAATAGCCGCAACTTAAATTTTCATAATCCTATACATAACCAAAACAGCTATGCAAAACGTAGTAATTGCAGGTGGAACTTCAGGAATGGGGTTTGCCACCGCAAAATTATTAATAGCCAAAGGTTTTAACGTGGTCATTTTAGGCAGGGATAGGGAGAAACTTAACCAAACACTAAAAGAGCTTGGTCCTAATGCAACAGGTAAAAGTGTTGATGCAACCGACGGAGAGACCCTTAAACAAACCATAGCATCGATTGGCCAAATAGACCATCTGGTTATTGCGCTTAGCGGAGGGAAAGGCATGGGGCGTTTTGCAGATTTAAATCTGAACGATTTGCGCCAGGGTTTTGAGGGAAAATTTTTTCCGCAATTGCAGATGGCCCAAGCGGTATTACCTTACATAGCCGCAACAGGAAGTATAACTTTTATTACATCCATCAGCTCACGATCAAAAGCACCGGGCACAGCCGGCCTGGGCGCCATTAACGGCGCAATAGAAATTATGGTGCCTACTTTAGCGAAAGAACTAAAGCCGTTGAGAATAAATGCTGTAGCACCGGGAGTTATTAATACTACCTGGTGGGATTTTTTACCGCCCGAAAAAAAACAGGAAACATTTAATCAATATAACCAAACCATCCCATTAGGCAGGGTTGGCGAACCCGATGACGTAGCTGGCTTGATAGTAACGCTTATTGAAAACACCTATATTACCGGGCAGGTTATTGCCGTTGATGGCGGACTCAGCTTAGTATAGCAGCCTGAGCAAAACAAAAACAGCCCTATGAAAAAACTTCTCCTCGCTTTCAGCTTTCTCCTTTTAGCTTTCAGCTCCTTCTCCCAGCAGATCAAACGTTTTAACCCGGATACCATCCGCACAATTGTATTAGATTCGACGGTAAATATTCGTTCTCATCATTTAGATGCACAGGATTTTATCGATGCTGTATTGGCCGATACCGGCTTTTATAAAGCTTTTCGCGATATGAAAAAATACAGTTTCATTGCTGAGAATCGCATTTATACTTATAACAAAAGCAATAAGGTTGATGGTAAAATTTATCGTAAAATAAAGCATACTGATATTCACGGGAAGCATTCGATAGCATACCTGGTAAAAAAGGACAGTGGAAATGTGTATAAAAGCAATGGTAAGTACCAGCTGTATACTGTAGAGATGTTCGACTATATTTTTGGCAACGCCTACAATTCTGATTTTGCTGATGGCCCTTCGCTTGATGGCAAAGGCGGTAAAAATGAAAGTTATAAAGACAAGCTAAAAACACTGATATTTCGCCCCGGACATAAGGTAACCGGAATACCATTTATCAGCAGTAAATCTGAAATATTTTCGAAAGATATGCGCGATTATTACTTCTACCAGTTTGCACGCGGCAAATACCTGGATTCCATCCCGGTGTATCGTTTCCGGGTGATTAGAAAGCCCAGCATAAGCGATAATGATGTAGTAATTAAAGAGATGAATACCATATTTGATGCCCGTACCTTTAAAATATTGGGCCGCTATGTGGATATGAAGTACAGCAACTGGATCTTTAGCTTTGATGTGCAGATGAATATTGAGCTCGGTGAGTTTGATGGCGAGCTGGTGCCAACCAAAATTACCTACCAGGGTAACTGGGATGTCCCCCTCCACAAAACAGAGCGCGCCAGCTTTTTAATTGTGCATAAGGATTATAAGAAAGAGTAGTAGCCCAACAATTTAAAATAGATTTCGCAGAGAAGGCCATTTTAAAAATGCACGGTTTATTTTAGGCTAAAGCCCTTTTTGCTTTCTTACACTTCCCGCCCCATAAATGGGACGGCAATAAAGTTTTAAAGCACTGTTGTCCGGGGAAAACCTCATTTAGTTAAATAATCCTTCAAAACGAGCCAAAAACAGCATTTTTTATTGGTTTGTCAAAAGTAAGCCCCCTTATTTTCTGTTGACCTTAACCGATAAACTTCAACCGGCTGTCCGGTTAAAATTTCCCATAATATTGGGTTTCTTCGCAATTGACCACTTATAGCTTCGATATTCGGAAAATAAACAACTTTATTGCTGTATATCTCAGCCATTTCACGAACCGGCTGTCCGGGGAAATTTTATTTAAAATTTCCCCGGACACTAATAGTTTTAAAGTATAACTTATACACACGTCAATTTTTATTACCGTTCGGCTTTAGCCAACGGAAAGTAAAAGGGAGGAATAGGGGCTTTAGCCCAAAAAGATAACTGGGGCCAGCTATTAATTTACTAAACAATTTCCTTCCGCCGTCTCTTTTATAACCCCATTCCTTTTTTGTAAAAGATTACTCATATACCGTTCCAGGAAAAGATAATTTACCCACTCTCCTATTATCCCGAAAGGTGATTCGAAAATAAAAATATCCTGCATTACCGTTTGATTGTTAATGGCCGTGAAGATATGCTGGTGCTTGAAACTTTTAAAAGCTCCGCTAACCATTTCGTCGGTAAAGGAATAAGGATAATTAAACTCGGTTATTTTGGAAATAAGCGTTTGCCGGATGCCGAAATGCCTGGCCCGCCAAGTCACCGTTTCGCCCAGCCCAATTAAACCGCTGGTACGGCCCGCAATAGCTTGTTCGCCGGTTTGTTGGGTGGATATCAAGTGCAGATCAATACTCCGCGCCATATCAAAACATCGTTCTATGGGTGCATTGATATGGGTGGTGAGTTCTATTTGTGTCAAAATTTATTGATTACACTGATTAGTGGATGTGATTACACCGATTTTCAAAAAAGACTTCCGAAGTTTTCAAAACTTTGGAAGTCTAAATATCATTTACTATGATCTATGAACCATCGGCCATGAACCGCTAAAACTCAGCATTCTTCGGATATCTTGGGAAAGGAATTACATCGCGGATATTGCCCATACCGGTTACAAACAGCACCAAACGCTCAAAGCCTAAACCAAAACCAGCATGCGGACAAGCACCGAAACGGCGTGTATCCAGGTACCACCAAAGCTCATCTTTAGGGATACCCATTTCGTCCATACGTTGTTCCAGTTTTTCTAAACGCTCTTCACGCTGTGAGCCACCCACAATTTCGCCAATGCCCGGGAACAGGATGTCCATAGCGCGGACGGTTTTGCCGTCATCATTCTGGCGCATGTAAAATGCTTTGATTTCTTTAGGGTAATCCGTCAGGATAACCGGTTTCTTAAAGTGTTTTTCAACCAGGTAACGCTCATGCTCTGATTGCAGGTCGGTTCCCCAGCCTTCAACCGGATATTGGAATTTCTTTTTCTTATTCGGAGTCGATTCCTTTAAAATTTCAATAGCCTCGGTATAAGTCAAACGTTCAAAACTATTATCCAGGCAGAACTGTAGTTTTTCCAGCAGGCTCATTTCTGAGCGTTCCTGTTGTGGCTTTTGCTTTTCTTCTTCCAGCAGGCGTTGCGTTAAAAACTCAATATCATCGGCATTTTTATCCAAAGCGTATTTAATCACATATTTCAGCATGTCCTCAGCAAGATCCATGTTGTCGTCCAGGTCATTAAACGCTACTTCCGGCTCAATCATCCAAAATTCCGCCAGGTGACGGGTAGTATTTGAATTTTCGGCGCGGAATGTTGGTCCGAAGGTATAAATATCGCTTAATGCCATCGCCCCAAGCTCACCTTCCAGCTGGCCGGAAACGGTTAGGTTGGTAGCTTTACCAAAAAAGTCTTCTTTATAATCGATCTCCCCGTTTTCTGTTTTTGGAGGATTAGCGATATCAAAATTAGTTACGTGGAAAGTTTCACCCGCACCTTCCGCATCAGACGCGGTAATGATAGGCGTATGCAGGTAAACAAAACCGCGTTCCTGGAAAAACTGGTGAACGGCAAATGCCAGGCTGTTACGCACGCGGAATATTGCCCCGAAAGTATTGGTGCGGAAACGCAGGTGCGCGATCTCCCGCAAAAACTCAAGACTATGTTTTTTAGGCTGCAGCGGATATTTCTCTGGATCGCTGTCGCCCAAAATTTCAATTTCTGTTGCTTTTACTTCTACCTTTTGGCCTTTCCCTAAAGAAGCAATCAAAGTACCCGATACGCTGATGGCCGCACCGGTAGTGATACGCTTTAGTAAAGCAGCATCGGTATTTTCAAAATCGACAACAATCTGTATGTTATTATTGGTTGAGCCATCATTCAATGCAATAAACTGATTATTACGGAAGGTACGTACCCATCCCTTAACAATAACGCTGATATCTGTTTGTTCGCTTTCCAGTAGTGCTTTGATCTTTGTGCGCTGGCCCATATAAATTAAATTTTGAGGAGCAAAAATACGATTATTGAGTGATTGTCTGAACTCGAATTTATAGAATTACGGAATGAACAGAATGAAAATGGGATACATGTACTAATTAACGCCGCTGCAAGGGAAATTCCGGTAATTTATTAATTCCATAAATTCGGGTTCAGACAGATTTGATTTTATTAAGTTTGTTAAAATGAATCCCAAAGTAAGCCTTGCCGTAGGCATTCTGTGTATTTCCTTTTCGCCCATTTTTGTGAAGCTTGCCGGGGTTGATCCTATTACATCGGGTTTTTACCGCATTTTTATTGCCTGGTTTTGCCTCGCTCCTTATTGCATTATAAAAGGAAACCTTAAAATAGGCCGTAAAGAGCTGATGGTTGCCATTGCCGGTGGGGTGATTTTTGGGTTGGATATTGCTGTTTGGAATTTGTCGCTGATGAAAATTTCGGCAACGGTATCTACCCTGCTGGCTAACCTGGCCCCGGTTTGGGTGGGCTTGATCGGCTATTTTTTATTGAAAAAACGATCGGGCAAATTATTCTGGATCGGCACGTTTGTAGCTATGGCGGGGATGGTTGTTTTGGTGGGCTATCAGGATATCATCGCTCTTAAATTTAATATCGGCATTTTGCTGGCCCTGCTGGCCAGTTTCTTTTACGCCATTTATATTTTAATTACCAAGGGCGTATTAAAAAAAATAAGTACGCTCACTTTTATGTTTTACAATATGCTGGCAGCAAGTATTTTTCTGCTGGCTATTTGCGGCATGCAGCAAAACAATGTAATCACATTCCCGCTTACAGCATGGCTAAACTTTTTAGGCATGGGCGTTATTTGTCAGTTGATAGGCTGGATAACCATTAATCATTCTCTGCGTTTTTTAGAATCGACCAAAGTTTCTATTGCCTTGTTAGGACAAACCGTTATTGCCGGCTTTTGGGCCATTTTGTTTTTGAATGAGCGATTAGAGCTGAAAGAGATCATTGGCAGCATTATTGTTTTAGCGGGGATAGCGATAACGTTTTTAAAGCCAGGGAAAAGTATTAAAGTAATCTAAAATTAAAAGAAAGCAAGTCCCAAATGGTTTTCCATTGGTAAACTTATTATATTTGAATGGAAAGTAACGCTGTGCTAAATGGGCAATATTATTAAGTTAAGAATAATAATTAGTCTTCTCACAAGCATATTTGCCTCACCCTGCCCTCTCCAAGGGAGAGGGTTCTAAAAAAGAGTGAAGTTAAAGTCCTCTCCTTTGGAGAGGATTATTCATGTTTTGTTTGATTTTTTAAGGTATTCATGAGGGCTTCGCCGTTTAGGTGAGGCCAAACTACCGGGTGAGTCTAACTTAATGACATTAGAGAGTAATCCGCCAGAATTAGATTTATGGAAAAGAATTGGAAGGTTTTAAAAAGTGAAGATGAGTATGACGTTGCGCTTGAAAGAACGATAGAAATATTTCACGCCAAACAAGGGACACCCGAAGGGGATGAACTTGATCTTCTTTTGCTATTAGTAAAGGATTATGAGGATCGTCATTTTCATATCCCGGCCCCCGATCCTATAGAAGCGATTAAATTAAAGTTGGAAGAAAAAGGATTAAAACAAAAAGACCTGGAGCATATCATCGGTTCCAAAGGTTATGTTTCTCAGGTTTTATCAGGAAAAAAGGAATTAACGCTAAAAATGGTTAAAGGATTACATCGCTATTTAGGAATATCAGCTGATATTCTTTTAGCCGATAGTAAATAATAAATGTGCTAACTTCGCGCCCCGAAAAATGATTACCAAACCCACCATAGACCGTATAATGGAAGCCACCGACATTGTTGAGGTGATTGGGGAGTTTGTGCAATTAAAAAAACGCGGCGCCAATTATGTGGGCCTTTCGCCCTTCGCTAATGAGCGTACGCCATCATTTACGGTTTCGCCTGCTAAGGGTATCTTTAAAGATTTTTCATCGGGCAAGGGCGGGTCGGCCGTTACCTTTTTGATGGAGCTGGAGAAGTTTACTTACCCGGAAGCACTTAAATGGCTGGCCAAAAAATATGGTATTGAGGTAGAAGAAACGGTTGAATCCACAGAAAACAAGGAAGAAGAAAATCACCGCGAAAGCCTGATGATTGTGAGCGGCTACGCAGCCAAATTTTTTCACGAAAGTTTACTGGAAACCGAAGAAGGCAAAAACATAGGCTTAAGCTATTTCAAAGAGCGCGGATTCAGCAATGAAACCATCAAAAAATTTGAGTTGGGCTATTCGCCTGATCAGTGGGAGGCTTTTACCGGGCAGGCATTAAAGGAAGGCTATCAGCAGCAGTTTTTAGAAGAAAGCGGACTATCCGTAAAACGGGATAATGGCTCCTTATATGATCGTTACCGTGGCCGCGTAATGTTTCCCATCCACAGCTTTACAGGCAGGGTGATAGCCTTTGGCGGCCGCACACTCAAAAGCGATAAAAACGTCCCTAAATATGTAAACTCACCCGAGTCGGAAATCTATCATAAATCAAACGTTCTTTATGGCTTATACTTCGCCAAAAAAGCCATCCGCGAGGAAGATAATTGCTTCCTGGTAGAAGGTTATGCCGATGTGCTTTCGGTACACCAGGCCGGGATTGAAAATGTAGTGGCATCGTCGGGCACCTCGCTTACAGTTGAACAGATCAGGCTGATTGGTCGCTTCACCAAAAACATCACTATTTTGTATGATGGCGATGCCGCCGGTATCAAGGCCTCATTGCGCGGATTGGATATGATTTTGGAGGAAGGGCTAAACGTAAAAGTTGTGCTATTTCCGGATGGGCATGACCCGGATTCATACGTGAGGAACTTTGGCACCAATGGCTTCAAAAAACATATTGAGGATAATAAAAAGGATTTTATCCTTTATAAAACGGATATCCTGCTTAAAGAAGCCGGCAACGACCCAATAAAAAAGGCGGAGGTAATAAGGGAAATTGTGGAAAGCGTTGCCAAAATCCCTGATTCTATCAAAGCATCGGTATTTATAAAAGAATGCAGCTATTTATTGCAGATAGATGAACGCGCCCTGCTTTCGGAGCTGAACAAAATGCGGATGGCGAAAGCCAAAAAAGATTCGCAGCAACAAACTTCAAGGACGGTTGTGCCGGTTGATGAAACGCTGCTGGAAGAACCTGTTGAGATAAAAAGCAACAAAGACGATGGTAACCAGGAACGCGAGATTATCAGGTTATTATTACTCTACGGTAACCGGGTAATTGATTGGGACGGCATAGCAAATACCTATATCGGTCCCTTTATGATTGCCGAATTGAGCGATGTTGAATTTGAAAACGCTACCTGCAAACAGTTTGTTGAAATTTACCGCAGCGAGGTAGAAAACGGCGTTTTGCCCGATGAACAGTTTTTTATCCACTATCCCGAAAAGGATATTGTTGATTTAACGGTGAACCAGATAGCTACCAAATATACGCTGAGCGACAATTGGTACGAGATGCACAACATCCTGGTATCAGATGAGCAGGCCAATATGAAAGCCACTGTTTTAGGGGCCATATTCCATTTAAAGAAGCAAAAGGTTGGAAAAATATTAGAAAACCTGCGAAAGGAACTACAGACCACCACGGTTGAAGCCGACCAGGAAATACTGCTCAACCAGTACATGCAGATGAAAAAGGTAGAAAAAACCATTTCCGATTACCTGGGTTCAGTAATTATAAAATAATGGCCCGGCACAACGACCTTGGCCGCAAAGGCGAATTATTAGCAAAAACACATCTGGAAGCTGCCGGGTATGAGATTTTGGATGAGAACTGGACGCACGGCAAATTAGAGGTGGACCTGATTGCTTATAAAGACAGGGTAATTATATTTACAGAAGTAAAGACGCGTACAAGCAATGCATTTGGCGAACCGGAAGATTTTGTTGATAATCGTAAACAAAAATTACTGGCAGAAGCGGCAGATGAATATATTTACCTGATGAACCATCAGGGCGAAATACGCTTTGATATTATATCCGTTTTGTTTGATCAAAAAAATAATTACATACTAAAACATATTGAGGACGCGTTTTGGCCTACAACCATGTAAAAAATCACATGAAATATAAATTCAGATTATTATTAGGTACAGCAACTATATTGATGTTTGGCTGCCAGCCTAAACCACAAACTATAACCATAAGCCCCGAAGCCGGCACTAATTATAAAGCCGGAGATGCTGTTGCAGTAAAAGCGCATTATTCGGCTGATTTAAAGCCCGACTCGGTAGTTTACCTGGTCGACTCGGCAAGGGTTGGTTCTGTTAAAGATTCATCGGCATTAAGCCTGAAAACGGATTCTATGCCGCTTGGTCCGCGCATAATAACAGCAAGAATTTATAGCGGTGGCAAAAACCAGGAGGTATCCACAAACATTGTATTGCTGCCCTCAAAAGCGCCTGTTGCCTATACTTTTAAAACGATAAAGGTATTTCCGCATGATACCAGCTGCTATACCGAAGGACTGCTTTACCAGGACGGCTATATATACGAAAGCGGAGGCGGTTATCTCGATCCGCCAAAAGATATGGTGAATGATGGTCAATCGAGCCTAAGAAAAGTGGAATTAAATACCGGCAAGGTGGTACAAAAAGCTTTGGTTGACCCAAAAGTATTTGCCGAAGGGATATCAATAGTGGGCGATAAAATTATACAGCTTACCTGGAAAGAAAAGATAGGTTATGTGTACGATAAAGCTACGTTTAAGCTGCTCAATACCTTCCCCAACAATGTAGGCGTTGAAGGCTGGGGAATGTGTTTTGACGGTAAAAAGTTGTACATGGACGATAGCACCAACCGTATTTGGTTTTTAGATAAAGACACCTACCGTCAAACAGGTTTTATTGATGTGTATGATGATCAGGGTGCGGTGAGCAATATTAACGAGCTGGAATATATTGATGGTAAAATTTACGCCAACATCTGGCAAACCAACAACATTATTGTGATTGATCCGAAAACGGGCGCGGTTTTAGAGAAAATTGATTTAACAGATCTTTATCCGCAGGCCAAAAGGAATTTAAATGCTGATGTGTTGAATGGTATCGCTTACGATACCCAGGGAAAAAGAATATTTCTGACAGGAAAAAAATGGGATAAATTGTTCCAGGTGGAATTTGTAAAGAAATAATTTATATTATTTTAGCAGATATTAACCTTGTCCAATTATTTATGTTTAAAGACCCTTTTTCATTTAACGGCCGTATCCGGAGGACCGAATATGGCATTAGCTATATTATTTATTTTATTCTTTACGTTTTAATTCTACTCTTTACCAACCAGTTTAAGGAAAATCAGGTGCTTCTTATTTTCTTGATACCGTTGCTTTGGTTCCTTTTGGCGCAAGGCTCAAAACGCTGTCATGACCTTGGCAAAAGTGGCGCATGGCAATTTATTCCTTTTTACCTTCTGTGGCTTTTGTTTCAGGATGGCGACCCGTTTGAAAATGGATATGGCGAAAACCCCAAAGCCAATGAGGTTTATGATGCAGAAAGCTATCAGGACCCTATGGGTGTGGGAGCACCTGTTTACGGGGGCCTTGCTGCAAATGCCGTTGCCGATGTAATAGACGATGCTGTGATGATGGACGCACTAGCCAGCGAACGACAGGCAGCCGATGATTCAGCATACACGAATGCCGATAATAATACGGCTTCAGATTGGAACGATTCCAGTTCAAGCGATGACTCAGATTCATCAAGCTCTGATGACGGAATGGATTCATTTTAGAAAAGCAACATCCCCTCTTGTCATTTCGAACGAGGGTACTGAGGAGAAATCTTTTGCGCCAAACATAATCTGCTCTGTATCGTCCGCATAGCATATCGTAAAAGATTTCTCTCTATCGTTCGAAATGACATTAAACAAAAAGGCCCGGATATTATCCGGGCCTTTTTGTTTTTAAAGCCTCCTCCTTCGGGGGGTTACCTCCAGGCTTTATACTGCTTAATCAAACCATTAGTTGATGAATCATGAGAGGTTATCTCATCATCGGTTCTTAGCTCGGGTAATATTTTGCCGGCCAGTTGTTTACCCAATTCAACGCCCCATTGGTCAAAGCTGTAAATATTCCAGATAATGCCCTGAACAAATATTTTATGCTCATACATCGCTATCAGCGAACCTAAACTGCGCGGCGTAATTTCTTTTAACAGGATAGAGTTAGTTGGCCGGTTACCTTCAAACTCTTTAAACGGTGCAATCTTTTCGATTTCGGCATCTGTTTTACCTGCTTTTTTAAGCTCGTCAACTACTACCTCGCGTGTTTTGCCGTTCATTAGAGCTTCGGTTTGCGCAAAGAAGTTGGATAATAACATTTGGTGATGCTCGCCCAGTGGATTGTGTGAAATGGCCGGAGCTATAAAATCGCAAGGGATTAATTTGGTGCCCTGGTGAATTAATTGATAAAAGGCATGCTGTCCGTTGGTGCCAGGTTCACCCCAGATGATCGGACCTGTAGAATAATCTACCGGTTTGCCGTTACGGTCAACATGTTTGCCATTGCTTTCCATATCGCCCTGTTGAAAATAGGCAGCAAAGCGATGCATGTATTGATCATATGGTAAAATGGCATTGGTTTCAGACTCGAAGAAATTATTATACCAGATGCCTACCAGCGCCAGGGCCACCGGCAAATTTTGCTCCAGCTCGGTTGTTTTAAAGTGATTATCCATAGCATGGGCACCGGCCTGTAATTCGGTAAAGTTTTCGTACCCGATGCTCAACACAATAGATAAGCCTATGGCGCTCCACAAAGAATAACGACCGCCTACCCAATCCCAAAACTCAAACATGTTTTTGGTATCTATACCAAATTTCGCAACACCTTCGGTATTGGTTGATAGCGCAGCGAAATGTTTAGCCACATCACTCTCTTTTGCGCCGCTTGCCAAAAACCAATCGCGGGCGCTGTGGCCGTTGCTCATAGTTTCCTGAGTAGTGAAAGTTTTTGATGCAATCAGGAATAAGGTAGTCTCCGGATTTACTTCTTTTAACGTTTCAACTATATGCGTACCATCCACATTTGATACAAAGTGCATGGTCAGGTGATTCTTATAAGCTTTTAAGGCTTCGGTAACCATTACCGGGCCTAAATCAGAACCGCCGATACCGATATTTACCACATCGGTAATGGCTTTTCCGGTATATCCTTTCCAGCTACCGGAAATGATGGCCTCGCTAAAAGTCTTCATTTGCTCCAGTACCCGGTTTACATCGGGCATCACATCTTTACCATCAACATAAATTGGCGTATTGCTGCGGTTGCGCAAAGCGATGTGCAGCACCGGTCGGCCCTCCGTTACATTTATTTTCTGTCCCGAAAACATTGCTTCAATTGCAGTGTTTACTGAACATTCTTTAGCCAATTGAATTAACAAGGCTACAGTTTGCTCATCAATGCGGTTTTTGGAGTAATCAAGCAATATTTCTTCAAATTGAAGCGAGAACTTGTTAAACCGTTGATTGTCAATTTCAAAAAGTTCCTTTAAGCTTTTTTGCACTATATCAATATAGTGGTCGGCAAGGTATTTGTACGATTGCGTGGTGGTAAAATCGATGTTTGGCAGCATAATTGAAAGGTTTTTTAACAAAAATAACAAGTTAGTATTTAGGTGTATATTAAATGCAAAAGTATGACATGTTAGTGTTAAAACAACACGTTTACTTATTGTTTGTTTTACACTATCTAAATTGTCATATTTTCAACAAATTTTATTGTTTGTTTGCATATTCAAATCTTTTTATAGGTATATTTGGTCTGATGGTAACCAAATGGTCATTTTATCATCATTTTATTAATCTGCTTAAATTACATTAACGTATGTTCGAAAAACTTTTTATGCTTGTCAAAAATAACGCCGGGACGGCTGTTATTGACAACCCGGCGATCCCGGTAAAATATCACGAAGCAGTTATTAACGATGCTTCGAGCTCCATTATTGAAGTTTTGAAGGGGCAATTGGAAACAGGCCGCGTCAAGGATTTGATCAGGTTTTTCCAGTTTTCGGGTATCTACAATAATGCGCTGGTATCGAGCATCATCAATAAGTTTGCCAACAAGCTGAACAATTTTTATGGCGTTGACCCTGCTACAGCTATAACTGCGGCAAGTAATTTAATAACGCCGGTGATGCAGGAGCTGGTAAAAGAATCAAAAAACGAGAAAAATATAGATTTCGGGTTAAGTAACCTGCTATCAAAACTGAGCGGCAACCAAAAGGATATGAGTGTGCTGGTTAACCGCATGATGATTGCTTAGTAAAAGTTAAAGTTTATAAATGTAAAAAGGGTTGTAAGGTTAGTCTTTACAACCCTTTTTGTTTTTGTAAAGTTTTCCGCGATTTTTAAGCCTTACAACCAAAACATATATATTTGCCATATGACTAAAGAACAGGTACTGGATTTAAGGGATAGAGTAACTTCCCTGAGGAGGCATCTTTGACATCGACAAGAAACTCGATGCATTGCAAAAAGAACAGGATATAACCGTTGGCCCCAATTTTTGGGATTATCCAAAGGAGGCAGAAAAAGTATTGGCCTCTATCAAAACAAAAAAAGTGTGGACCGATGCCTTTCAAAAAGTATCGGCTATTGTTGAAGATACGATAGTGCTTTTTGAATTTTTTCAAAGCGGCGATGCTACCGAAGCAGAAATGCAGGAGCAGTTTAGCGCCGCGCTGAAAGCAGTTGAAGAACTGGAGTTTAAAAATATGCTATCAGCAGAAGAAGACCAGTTTAATGCCGTTGTGCAAATTACTGCCGGCGCCGGCGGTACCGAAAGCTGCGACTGGGCCGGCATGCTGATGCGCATGTATATTATGTGGGGCGAGAAAAATGGCTACAAGGTAACTGAACAGGATTTTCAGGAAGGTGATGTAGCCGGGGTAAAAACGGTTACGCTGCAAATAGAAGGTGATTTTACTTATGGTTATTTAAAAGGAGAAAATGGCGTACACCGCCTGGTGCGTATATCCCCTTTCGACTCTAACGCCAAGCGTCATACATCATTTGCTTCAGTTTACGTTTACCCATTGGTTGATGATACTATTGAAATTGAAGTAAAGGATGCCGATATTGAATTTGAAACCTTCCGCTCGGGTGGTGCCGGTGGGCAAAATGTAAACAAGGTAGAAACTGCGGTACGTTTATATCACAAACCATCGGGCATTATCATAAAAAACCAGGAATCGCGTTCACAATTGCAGAATAAAGAAAATGCTATTCGTTTGCTAAAATCGCAATTGTATGAGGCCGAAATGCGCAAGCGCATGGAAACCAGTAATGCGATAGAGGGTAACAAGAAAAAAATTGAATGGGGCTCACAAATCCGCAACTACGTTTTGCATCCATACAAGCTGGTTAAGGATTTACGCACCGATCATGAAACCTCCAATGCACAAGGTGTGCTTGATGGTGATCTGAACGATTTTTTAAAGGCTTACCTGATGGAATTTGGCGGACCTAAAAGTTAAACCAAGTACTTGTTAAAGAAATATAATTACAACCGAACCCAATCATGAAAAAATCCCCCTGCATTTTTTTAGCTACCATACTCATGTCGACAACTGCTTTTGCTCAAATAAAGCCGATACCCTTATATCCTAACGGCATACCCAACAGCAAGGCTACACCGGCGACCTATGTGGAAAAAAACGATAAAGAGTGGGTTACCGGAGTTAGCGTACCTACCATTACGCCGTATTTGCCGGCGCATGGTTATTCGAGCGGTACGGCTGTAATTATTTTTCCCGGCGGTAGTTATGCCGGGCTTTCTATGGATAATGAGGGTGCCAGCGTAGCTAAGGCCTTTAACAAAATAGGCGTTGCAGCCTTTGTAGTAAAATATCGTTTGCCAAGCGATGATATTATGGTTGATAAAACTATTGGTCCTTTGCAGGATGCGCAGCAAGCCATGATTATGATCAGGGGCAGAGCCGGAACTTATGGGGTAAAACCGGATCAGATTGGTATCATTGGTTTTTCGGCAGGCGGGCACGTAGCATCAACATTAGGGACGCATTTTGATAAAGTATTGGTCCCTAACCCTGATAATATAAGTGTAAGACCCGATTTTATGTTATTGCTTTACCCGGTAATCACTATGGGCTCAAGGACGCATGCCGTATCGCGCGAAAATTTGCTGGGTACTAATCCGCCGCAAACACTGATAGACGAATACAGCAACGAAAAGCAGGTTGATGCAAATACTCCGCCCACATTTTTGGCACAGGCGGCAGACGATAAAGTAGTGCCCATACAAAACAGCCTGATGTTTTTTGATGCGCTATTAACCTTTAAAGTAAAAGCCGAAATGCATATTTTTCAGGCGGGCGGTCATGGCTTTGGCATTGACAATACCACCACAAAAGACAAATGGATTGACTGGGCAAAAAACTGGCTGGAACAGAATAAATTTTTGTAGTCCCGGGCGCCCTTTCGGGGAAGTTGGGGTTTAGTCCATAGGTGTTCGGAAGATAGGTTTTCTAACAAGTATCAAATGGGGGTGTCATGCTTCGAGGGTCTGCCCATTACAAGAGCTATTGACCTTTCCGTCATGCAAAACTTGTTTCGGCACCCCACAGGGCAAGCGGATTGCTTGGTGTATACTTTGCAAATGGGGTGCTGAAACAAGTTCAGCATGACTTGCTTTTTGTTATTTCGCCTTCAGAATCCCACGGAATTTTAATACTCAGCATGACATCCTTTTTTCATCTTCCTAACATTTATGCGACATCAGTCCATTATTTCCAGCAACTCATTTAACTCATCTACCTTTTCTGATGAACCTAAATGTTCATAGGCGCTGATGAGGTTGCGGAGAACTCTTTTAATAATATCGGTATTGGAGCAGGGCTCGTAAAACTGCTTATCAAACTTTAAATTGAGCTGCTTTAAAAACATATCTACATCCCTGCGGCCAAACATAATCCCTTTGTTAAAAGCATTAATGTAAAAAAGGATACCTCCTTCAAACTCGCTTTGCTTGGTTTCGTCAACATAAGCCAAGATAAAATGCTGCGGCAGGTTTACCCCATAAACAGGTATATCCAATTTTTGAGCAATAATAGAATAAATAATGGCTAAGGAAATCTGGTTGCCTTTTTTTGTTTCCAATACCTGGCTAATGTAGCTGTTTTGCGGATCACGGTGGTTGGTGGTATTACTGGTAAAACCGTAAAGGCTATAAAAAACATGGTTAATAAGCTTTATCTGCTCTGCCGGGCTACCCTCGTTCATCATCTGTAGCCAAACATCGCGCTTAATGTCTTCTATCTGGTTAATAATCTTTTGTTCGTCAAGGTCGGGGTATTGATAGCGATTAATGGTCAGGATACCCTGCAGTAAATCAAACGCGCCGCTTTGATGCCATAGCCTTAGGTCGTTTTTTACAATACCGAATTGAATTTCATGCACCAGGTTGGCTATACGCTCTTGCTGTATGGCGTCAAATGCTTGCTCCCAGGCCGATTCGAGGTACTCAATTGCCCCGGTGCCAAAAGAAAGCAATTTTTGGTGAACGTGTTCGTATATTTCCTTATCCGGATCGTCCAGTAAGCGTATCAGTGAGTTTACTTCTGTTGGATTTATCATTCTTGTAATGCTAAAATACTAAACCTTTGCATATTTTTACGGCCATGTTAAATTTAAGGTTCGCTACAGATTACCTTTTGCACCGCTTGCGGGCAAAAAACAGGCATGGTGTGCACTCCCCTTTTGTTTACCGGCTGGTTGATAACGTAATTTACGATTTTGCACCCAAAAAAGTATACCCGGAGGCAGAAGCGCTGCGCAAACAGCTGATTATTGACACCCGGATGATAACCGTAACTGATTTGGGAGCCGGGTCGCATGTGAACAATAACCGGCAAAAGAAGATAGGCGATATTGCCCGTAATGCGCTTAAACCGCCTAAGCTGGCACAATTGCTATATCGTTTGGTGGCCGAAATGAAACCCCACAACGTTGTTGAACTTGGAACCTGTTTAGGCATAACCACCATTTATCTGCAAACGGCTGCCCCCGATGCTAAAGTGTACACTTTGGAAGGCTGCCCCGAAACGGCTGCCATAGCTGCCGAAAGTTTTAAAAAAGCGGGCATCAACAATGCCACCCTGCTTACCGGAAACTTTGACGATACCTTGCCTGGCGTAATAAATAATTTAACTCAGCTGGATTTTGTTTTTGTTGATGGCAACCATCAAAAGGACGCTACCCTTAAATATTTTGAATGGTGCCTGCCCAAGGTGCACGAAAATACCATGCTGATATTTGACGATATTTATTGGAGCGAAGGCATGAAGCAGGCCTGGACACAAATAAAGGCCCATCCGCAGGTAACTGTAACGGTTGATTTATTTTGGATTGGCCTGGTGTTTTTTAAATCGGGCCAGGCTAAGGAAGACTTTTTGATAAAGATATAAGCCCCCTCTAAATCTCTCCCGGAAGGGGGGACTTTAGCTTCGCCCGCGTTTGTTTTTTAAGTCCTCCCTTCCGGGGAGGATTATTCATATTGTGTTTTATTTTTTATGGCATTCATGAGAGCTCCGCCGTTTAGGTGGGGCTTACCCTGTCACCATGCGCTTTTGGTTCAGATATTACCAAAAAATGCAGATCCTCATTCCCGTTATTAAAAATGCGGTGTTTTGTCAACGGTTTAATATGGATGCTCTCGCCAGGGTTAACCGTTTTTGTCTCACCTTCAACTTCAAACGTTGCCGAGCCCGATAAAATATAGAAAACTTGCTGCGCCCGTTCGTGATAGTGCAATTGTTCGCCGGTTTGCGGCGGCATGCACTCCTGTATTACACTCAGGGTATCTGATTTTAATAAATGCCAGCCATCGCAATCATTACCCCATTTATAATGCTCAGCGTTTTTTGTTGATGTAATCATGATTTAAAAATAGTGCTGTTTCAAATTCTTTTCTGAGTTTAACTGGTGCCCTGTTACGCCAGGCCGTCAGTAGCAGTAGCTTCAAATCATCCGGCGATACTGTTTTTAATGCCACCAGCATATAATCATAATGGCGGTAATGATCGGTAATAAAAAAAGTTGTTTCATCGGTATCCATCCATTTTTCGCGTTCGGTTGTGTGGATCATCAATGTTTCGCCGTCTTCCTTTAGCCGCGCAAATATTTTTTTGCCGACGTAAAATGCTGGCGTTTCAAAATGCAGTTTTTCAGTTACTCCCGGCAAGGGCAACAATGTTTTGCGTAAAAATTCCAGGTAGATAAAAGCGCCGGTATCCATTAAGGCTAAGTTAAGAAGATAGCTTTAATATCTTTAAGAAACAGCCACACAAATTAAACCTTGAAATTTCGCTGACAATACTGTGCCCCGGCAATGGTTATTTTTGAGACTAACATTTAGCAACACTTACTATGGAATACAGACAACTAGGAGCATCCGGTTTACGGGTGCCGGTACTTAGCTTTGGTACAGCCACTTTTGGTGGTGGTAACCAATTTTTTAAGGCCTGGGGAAATACGCAAATTGATGAGGCGAAAAAAATGGTAAACCTTTGTCTTGATGCCGGGGTTAACTTTTTTGATACGGCCAATGTTTATTCGCGCGGACTATCAGAAGAGATATTGGGTAAGGCACTGGAAGGTTTGCGCAATAAGGTGCTTATCTCAACCAAGGCAACTTTTACTATGGGCGATGGTGCGAATGATTACGGTTCTTCCCGCGAACACTTGATACAAGCATGCAATGATAGCCTTAAACGTTTAAATACCGATCATATTGACGTTTACCACATGCACGGCTTTGATGCCACAACCCCGGTTGAAGAAACACTGCGCGCTTTAGACGATTTAATCACGAGCGGAAAAGTGCGTTACATAGCCTGTTCCAATTTTTCGGGCTGGCATTTGATGAAATCGCTGTCGGTATCTGAAAGATATGGCTGGGCCAGGTATATTGCGCACCAGGCATATTACTCTTTACTAAACCGCGAATTTGAATGGGAGCTGATGCCGGTGGGTATTGATCAAAAAGTAAGCACTATTGTTTGGAGTCCGCTATCATCAGGACAATTAAGCGGTAAGTTTCGCAGAGGGCAGCCAATTCCGGAAAGCTCGAGAATAAGCCAGGGCGGCGAGCATGGTCCTGCTACTAATTTTGACCGTTTACATAACATTGTTGATGTTTTGGATGAAATAGCTAAAGAATTGGACAAAACAGTAGCGCAGGTAGCCCTTAACTGGTTGTTACAGCGCCCAACAGTTGCCAACCTGGTAATTGGCGCCCGGGATGAAGAGCAGCTTAAACAGAATCTTGCAGCAGTAGGCTGGAATCTTGATATTGAACAAATAAAGAGGCTGGATGCTGCAAGCGAAGTTGACCCTATTTATCCATACTGGCACCAGCGCCAAAATTTAAAACTGGTGCCTTTGCCGAAATTTTATTGAGTAACATTTTTGATGCTAAAAAACCAGAACTTAAAGGATGTTGTTTACGAGTTAAACACCTCTTTTTCAGCAATAAGCAATGGCCGATGGGCCATAAAAACACACCTTTTAGGAATGTTCAAAAAAATGCAATTGTTTTTTGAACAATTATTAACGATAAAAACAGTGTTTAACCGACATAATGGCACTTTTTTGCTCTTGGTCAGCCCATTGCGTCAAAGTAACACAAATGCAACTATTGCGAAATAAAACTATAGTTCGTATCTTTGTTGCTTCATATAAGGCGGACATCCTGTCTGCCAACTGTGATAAGGTTTAGGTTAAAGCCTCCAAACAGCGAGTGTGCGGAGGCTTTATTTTTTACTATCACATCCCAAGAAAAACCAACACACGGAAAAAGCAATCCCTCTATCTGTCTATTTCAAGCGGCGCGCATCAATCTGGTTAAAAAAATTATTCTGTGTTATTATGCAGATGATTTTAAATATTCCATATGGATGGTTTTGTCAAGCTATAGCTTAGCTTAATTATTCATCAATTTTTGCGACACCTTTCGCGACACCTTTCGCTTTTTTTATCATACTTAAAGCACATTAGTGAAAAGATGAAGAAGATGTGCCGCATTTAGACAAAAAAATGCGTTCCGTATCTTACCCCGGAACGCACTACATTCGTTTTTCAACTAAATCTCAAATCGCAGGTTGATATACCTGCATTCTTTTTAGCAGGCTGCCCAAATCATTCACTGCTCAAACCTGTTTGGTCATTGGTCATTTGCTTCGCGTCATTGGTCATTTTTTTTTTGCTTAAACGGCCGACTGCTACTGCCAACTGTCTATTCACTCTTCAGGCTTTCTTCGGCAACCATAGCTCATTCTGAGCGAAGGCTGTTCACAGGATTTGCCAGCGCCGCTTTTATCGCCTGGAAACTAATGGTGACCAGGGTAATGACTATAGCAGCTATCCCCGATGCGATGAACACTCCTACGCCGATACTGACGCGATATGGGTACTTTTGGAGCCAATTGTGCAGGTAATAGAACGCCACGGGCGAGGCAATAACGCAGCTGATGGTCACTAGCACAATAAAATCGCGAGAGAGCAGCAGCCAAACCTGCGCGATGGAAGCACCCAGCACTTTGCGGATACCGATCTCCTTGGTGCGCTGCTCGGCAACATAAGCAGCCAGCCCGAACAGCCCGAGGCAGGATATAAATATGGCCAGCCCGGCAAATACGCCCGCCAGTTTGCCAACCAGCACCTCCAGGTTAAACTTGTGCTCATACTCGTCGTTCACAAACTTGTACTGATAAGGGTAAGCCGGATTATATTTTTCAAATATCTTCCCGATCTTATCTATAGCGCTATGCGTACCGGCGTTTTTTGCCAGCCGGTACGTCACCACGAAACCGAAGGGGTTATGCCCGAAAACAGCTGGCTCTACCGGGCTATAAGGCGAATCCATCAGCGCGTCTTTTACCACGCCGATGATCCTTACTGGTTTTGGATTAAAATTGATGGTTATCAGTTGATTAACAGGGTTTTTTAAGCCGATGCGCCTAACCATCGCTTCATTCACTATCACATTCAGTGTGTCGCTTTTCCAGTCGCCCGTGAAATTATGTCCGCCGGCAAAGGTCATCCCCAGGGTTTTAAAATAGTCTTCAGATACCCATATCGCGCCGATGTTCACATTTTCGTCGCCTGCAATTTTGCCTGGCCACTTCTCCAGCGAAAAATGACTGTACACCTGTGTCGCCGGTGAGGTTGATGAGGCCACACTCTCCACGAGTCCCGAAGATAGCAGATCGTTTTTCAGCGCCTCATATTGGTTGGAAAGGTCACTGTTCATATCGGTCATCATTAGCCTGTCGGCGCTGTAACCTGTCGGCCGGTTCTTCACATACTGAATCTGCTGGTAAACGATCACGGTACTGATGATTAACGCAATGGAACACGTAAACTGCACCACTACCAACACCTTTCTTGGCACAGCGGCCCACCGGCCCATCTGGATGCTGCCCTTCAGCACTTTAACCGGGTTGAATGAAGACAGGTAAAATGCTGGCCTGCTCCCCGCTATCAAACCCGTGAAAAGCACAAACACAATCATGATACCCCAGAAACCAATATTGTCATAAGGAACATGGATATCAGCACCCGTAAGCGTATCGAATGCCGGCAAAGCCAGCTGAACCATCAGCAAACCCAGCAGGAACGATATAAAAGTGATCAGGATGGACTCCAACAAAAACTGGTAAACCAAGTCGATACGCGCCGAGCCGATAGCTTTGCGTACCCCAACCTCCCTTGCCCGTTTCTCAGACCTCGCTGTAGAAAGGTTCATGAAATTGATGCAGGCGATAGCCAGCACCAGCATACCGATAATGCTGAACAAACGCACATATTCAACAAAGCCGCCAACAGCTTTGCCATTTTTAAAATCGTTATATAAATGCCAGTCCGCTAGCGGATGCATGATCACCTCGGGCTTTAACGACTGCATTTCCGGGCTTCTTTTATTGACGATATCCCTGATCTTAGGAGCAATCTGCCCGTAAGTCACGCCCGGCTCCAGCGCCACGTAGGCAGAGAATGAATTATAAGTCCATTTGGTACGCCCGTCTTTGATCCAGCCCTGGGTCGCTTCTGAGTAAGCGAAAGGCACCAGGTATTTGAATTGCAGCGTAGCATTTGAAGGAATATCGCGGATAATACCTGTTACCGTCATGTTCTGCGCATTATCAAAACGTATGGATTTTCCCATCGGGTCAGCGTCACCAAACAACGCTTTTGCTGTCGATTCGGTTAAAACTATCGAATAAAGATCTTTTAATGCCGAATTGCCGTTGCCTTTTATAAAGGGATATTGAAATATTTTGAAAAATTCCGCCCCTGCCGAACCTCCTTCCAGGTACAACTTTTTATCGCCCACCAAAAGGCCGTGGTTCATGCGGCCTATATTGTCGGCTTCAGCAACGTACCGTATACCGGGAATCTCTTTCTTTAAAACATCAGCCAATGGCAACGCTATGGAAGTTTGGGTAGTGGTGCCGTTATGCTGCGAGGTCAGGTTCATCTCCACCTGGTATAATTGCTTATAGCCTGGCAGAAAACGATCATATGAATATTGGTTAATCACCCATAAACCAATCAGGAGTGCCACGGCCATGCCGGTTGCCAGGCCGACGATGTTTAGCATGCTGTAAACCTTGTTGTACAGCGTATTGCGCCAGGCGATCTTTAAATAATTTCTAAACATAAAATTGCTGGTTAATTTCTTATACGACCACTTGGGAGTGACTTCGTGACACGAAACTACCGCAGCAGAGCGGGAATAAGGGTTCAAGTTATAAGACGAACCCTCTTTTTTCAGATCGCTACTGTATTCTCCCGGGGTTTTCCCGGTCATTCGCCGAAAGGCCCGGCTAAAAGTTGTTTTTGAATTGAATCCGGAGTCAAAAGCAATGCCCAGCAGGTTTAACCGGTCATAAGCCGGGTTCTGCATTTTCAGGATCACTTCAGCAATACGATATTCATTGATGAAATCATTAAAACTTTTTTTGAGCACCGCATTGATGATGCGGGATAATTCGTGGGTGGTCAGTTCAAGCTTTTCGGCCAATGAGCCTAAGCTTAATTCCGGGTCCTCGTAATAGCGGTTTTCTTTAACAACTTTTTTCAACCAGGTACCTTTTTGCTTTAGTTCTGCGGGCGGCAATGGCCTGGAAACAAAAGGAGCATGAAACGCCACTACAACATCCGGCCTTAAAAAGGACACGATTGCAATCCGGATGAAGATTATTGCCAAAAGGAGATACAAAGGATAACAAGTATGGATATCCATCTGGCCATGGTAATAAAAGTAATCCACGGCAGCATACGGAATCCACGATAACCATAGCAGGCCGAAACCCGTCAGCAAGTGATACAGCCACCGCAATTCGTAGCGGTACCGGTCACTTACATTATTAAATTTCAGCTGCTGATAAAAACGTTCAATTAGCCGGAAAGACCAATACAAGTAGGAACTGACCGAAATAAACGCCAGTATTTGTAAAACAGGACTCAAGTACTGAAACGTCAGCGTATGATACGTAGGCGCGCCTATCTTCATACCTTCCCTACCTTCTATTACCTGGACGTCCAGCTCCAGCAATAGCGGGCTAAAATGCAACAGATCCGCCCAACGGAATTTATATTCGGGCCGGGTGATTTTAAGCACATAGAAATAAATGAGGGGGCCAAGTGCAAGCGAGAATTGCATCGGCAGCCGGTTCCAGTTAGTAATGTAAGTTGACAGGCCGGTGTCGATGCCCAATATCCGGGCTATCCACAAAATAATTGTAAGTAATGCCAGGGCCAAAAACCGGTTTGCGGTTTGGTTGATCTTTTTGGCGAACCACAACAATAGGGCAAAAGAGAGCCCGATAAATACCGTTCCAATGAAGGCCAGGTCATAGAGACTGATATGGAAAGTATAGGGATTCACGTATTTAAAACCTCAATCGCTATTCCAAATTGCTAATGTGCTGATAAATAGAAAACTATACAATAGTTGAAGCACATATTGTAACAAAAACGAACATGAGCTGTCCGGTTTCAATAATAACTAACAATCAAACCATATAAAATGGTTTCAGAACGGTTTGTCTTGACTTAAGCTCTCATCTCATCAAAAAAGGGGGTGCATTTGTCTTCTACGCATTTTGCCGCATAGAGGTACAAAGCCGCGCTCCATGTTTGCCAGTCGACACCTTTTACGGTACCGTCCTGCGCTTTTATCCATTCGTTAAAACCAAAAGGGAGATCGGGGTTTTGGGTGAGTTTAACCAATTTGGTAAGTTCAACTAATTTGCGTTCGGCAAGGTCATATCTTTTGGCCGCTACCAGGGCAGCCACATAAAAGCCACAGATAAAAGGCCATAAACCGCCATTATGGTAATTGCCGGGCATGTTAAAATTTTCATATCGCGGATGCCAGTCGGCATCACCGGGCTGAGTAAACGGAAAAAAGTTTGGAGGGAGATTTACTGCCAGATTGCCTGTTTGCCTCATATGCTCGCATTCGGCCTCCACCCAGTTAATAATTGCTTCGGCCCTGGCGGTAGTGGTAATGCCTGCTATAATGGCAATGCTATTGCCCAACAGATCGAACTTATCACTGCAATATACCTTGTATGACCAGAATGCAAAATAGGGTTTGTTCCTTTGGTCTAATCCCTCATGCTGGTGCGGGTGTATAAAACCACCATCAATAGTGGGCCTTTTTATTTCCATGCGCATTTTTTGTGCGCGATCATCTTTCCCTAGCATGCGCAGGTAGCTGTAGGTTAAGGCATTTACAAATAATCCGAAACCCAATACCCATTGCTCATCGCGCCAATCGCTGGTGGGTTGCTGGGCAATCAGGTATCTGTCTGATGGACTTTGATATTCCATCCAGGTGAGGGCTTTCTGAACGGCTTCCTCCAAAAATCCGGCTTCGCCGGTCAGTTTTCTGAAAATGCCAACGCCTAATAAAAATAATGGGGTGGTGTCACTCGCCCCGCGGTCGTCCTTTTCGTGTACCAGCGATACAATGTGGCCGTGTTCTGTTTGGTTTGCTGCCAAAGTTTCCAATACCAAACGGATACTTTGAATTAATTGCTGGTTACCGGTGACGGCAATTCCAAAAATTGAAAACATTAAATCGCGGGTATAGGGTTCGGGGTAACCCCATGCGGCAGTTCGGGGCAGGCCATTAAACGGGCCGTTTGCGTTATTTAGCAAAACGTGTAAAGCCGTTTTTTTGGCTGCCTCAATTGCTTCAATTTCTGCTGCTGTCATAACCCGCTGAATTTATTTTATCCCTAATTTCCGTTCTATTATCTGCATGAATTTTTTGGCTACTACGCGATAATCAAAATGTTCAACAACCCGTTTCCTGCCGGCTTTACCTAACTGAATTCGTAACAGCGGATGATTCATCATGTTTAACAAATGTGCGGCAATATCATCGGTATCCGCACGGTAATCAACCGTGCGCGGAATATCAAAATCAACCCGGTGGTTTTCTTCGTAGCCTGCGGCTTTGCCGAGTATCACATGGTCCGCCACTATTTTTTGCGCCACATTGGCCAGCAATGCAGTTTTGCCATCGATCATGGTATCCAGCATACCCATCGCTTTCATGGATATAACAGGCTTTTCGCAGGCATTTGCTTCTACCTGCGACATTCCGAAACCTTCCAGCCTTGATGGCGCGGCATAAATATCACAAGCGCCTATCAGGTGCGGCATAAAGTTACGGGAGTTTATGCTGGTAGCGTAAATCACTTTTTTATCAATACCCAACTGCTCCGCAAGTGCCAGATCGGCCAGTGTTTGCATATCGGTACGGGGCTGGGGCCAAACTTTGCAAACGTATTTCCAATCGGGTACTTTGCCATCGATTATAGCCAGGGCTCGCATCACCTCCTGTGCTCCTTTTGATGCCGCATCTCCGCCCACTGTTAAGATCATCAGTTCATCTGGCTTTACACCCAATGATTCCCGCACAGCCATAGTCTGCGGGTCATCCTTTGCAACGGGTATAAAAGAATCAGTATCGCAGCCAACAGGTAACACTTCAATGTTATCACCGCTGATGCCGTCCCGCACATACATTTCTTTAACCCAGTTGGAGGTAACTAAAATAAGCGGCAGGTTATTCAGTGTATCCTGGTAGTTAGCAATATAGCCGTTTGCAACCAGCCAGGGAACAGGCAGCACGCCATGCTGTTGCGGGTGCAATATTAAATCGGGCGTGTGGCCCCAATAGCCAATCCCAACCACAACATCGGGCTTAAACCACTTGTAATACCATTCCTTTTCGAGTGGCGATTCACCATTTACAGCATGGGCATCAACGCCCAGCTCAATTAATCCTTTTAATAACAGTTCTCCCTGCGTTGCCAAACCGCTTGGAGATGCGGGGTAATCATACAATAATAAAACTTTCATGGTGTGATGTGTCCGTTAACCAGCCAGTTGCCAGCCTGGTCAGCGTTAAAAAATTGCCAGAATGCTTCTTCCTTTGGTGTGGCATTAGCTTCCCAGCTGTTTGGGTTAAATCCGTAAGTGTTGGTGATAATGCTATATTTCTGCTCCCATAAATGATGGGGAAGCGGGAAAAACACCGGGGCATCTTCTATACTTACCGGGTAATATTTCCGGTTCCCGTCTTCATAAGCAAATGCCCAAAGTTCATTGGTTTTTATTTTGCCCGATTGCCAGAGTTTTATTACGGCTTTGCCAACTTCTTCGTGCCTGCGGTGACGGGTATATTCGCCATAAACACTGTGGGTTATTACCAAATCAAACTCAGTAAAAGGCAATAGCTTTAGAATAGCATCTTCCACTTCATTTTCGGGCAGCGGTTTTTGGTCCGGACCATCATCCAGATCGCCCATCCGGCCTTCAACCCCTAATATGCCCGCAACAACCGCAAATTTGGGTGCACGATCGGGATCGCTTTGGCGGCAAAGGCTTACTATAAAACACTGCCAGTCGGGGTGGCTTAATATTGTGCCGCCAGCCCATAAAGTTTCGTCATCAGGATGTGCCACAATAATGGCAACTTTCTTCTTGGTTTCGTTATGCATAGGGTATGGAAAGAACAGAGAACCCAATAAATGGTTTTTTAAATGTCGAAAAAGGGCGTGCGGGTGGTTTGATATGGAACGTATTGATGAACGAGCCAGCAGAGGTGTTCGGAAGATGCAACAGCAGCAGCAGACGTTTCGCTCCTATAACGTCCTTGGATAATTAAATCGAAGGAAAGACCCCAGAGGGGTCAAATCTCGGCAGAAAAAATCAACAACCATATCGTGCCATCGGTACGAAACCTGTACGCCGGCATGTACCGTACCTACGGCACGCAAAGCATTTGGCAACAATATTTTCTACCGATATTTTGCACCTACGGCGCATCTTGCCAGCCTGTGTAGTTTTGTGACCTATTTTAAATCGAAAGCCCTACGCCATTGTTGGTGTTGTCACCAACAATCCGAAATGCTTCTCACGGCGGAGGATATAAGGGAAGATGTACGATTACTTAATGCACCATGAATATGCAATATAAGCATCCGGGTTTGTTGGTGACAATACCAACAATGGTAGAGGATGACAACTTTTTTTAAATAGAAAGCCCCAAGCCGGAAATCGTAAAAAACGACTGTAGGCTCAGGACTCCAGACTTAAGACTAATACTTTGAAGGTTGTCCCGCTTTCGGGATAGATTCTTCTATGAATTTCCTTAGATTTTCTGTTGCGATAGAAAGATCTTCCTTGCGCAGGTACATCATGTGACCACTTTTGTAGCCCTCCCATTTTAAACGGTCTTTAAGGCGCCCGCTTGGGTCAAGCTGCCAAAGGCTGTATTTGGCGTTAAAGTAGTCGCACGCGCCATCAAAATAGCCCGACTGGATTAATAAATGCAGCGATGGGTTTTGGGCGATGGCCTGGCGCAGATTTTCGCCGGTATGATCGTTCTTATCGTCCCATGGCCAAACATTGCCGAACATATTGTATTTCAAATCGGTTTTGTAGTTTAAATCATTGCGCAGGTAAATGTTGATGGCCGGTGTAAAGGCATGCAGCCAGGCGCTGAGCTCGGCATTATAATCGGGACTAACACCGCTGGTTTGTCTGTCGATCCCTTTATAGCGAGAATCTAAACGGCCAATGGTAAAACCTTTATCACGCAGTAATTCTTTCCAAAACAGATCATAAGAAACATCAAGGTTATTATCCAGGATCACTTTTTCTGATAAACCGCTGTAACGCGCCATTTTGGCTGCCATAGCCATACGCTGTGCATCATCAATAAAACCACCGCGCGACAATGCCGGGATAAGCTCATTGATGGTAAAGTTTTCCACCTCGGGTAAAAAATCGGTTAACTCTTTTTGCTGCAGATCTGCAGCAAGGGCTTTATGATACCAGGCTGTTGCCGCGAAGTAAGGCAATTTCAATGCTGCCTGTACCGGACCGCTGCGTTCGATGCCCAAATCGGTCGGCGATACCAGGATTACGCCGTTTAAGTACATCCATTGTGCTTCCTGCAGTTCAAGTGCCAGGCCCGAAACGCGTGTAGTGCCATAGCTTTCGCCGATTAAAAATTTAGGCGATGCCCAGCGGTTTTTACGGGTAACGAAAGTGTTAATCCACTCGGCCAGGTATTTAATATCTTCATTAACACCATAGAATTTTGATCCAGGCGTTTCTTTATTTACAATTCTGGAATAACCTGTATTTACCGGGTCGATATAAACAATGTCGGCAACATCCAAAATGGAATTTTTATTTTCGCTGATGCCATAAGGTTGTACCGGGTAACCTTCATCATCAATATTAAGCAGGCGCGGACCTGTATATCCTATCTCCATCCAAACAGAAGGTGTACCCGGTCCTCCGTTAAACGAAATTACTAACGGGCGGTTAGATTTGTCGGCTATGTCGTCGCGTTCATAATAGGTGTAAAATACACCTGCCACCGGGCGACCGTCCTCATCCCAAATGGGCATGGTTCCTGCCGTAGCGCTATAAGGGATAACCTTCCCTTTTATAGTTACCGTGTGTTTGGTAGTTACCGATGAATCGACCTGTAAAACCCGGCTTTTAGTAATGGGCTGGTTGTTTTTTGCAGCAGGTTCCTCATGCTGCTGGGCAATTGCAAATCCCGAAATTAAGCATGTGAATGCAATTGAAGTAAAGATTTTCTTCATGTAATGGGGTATGATAAGTAAAGTCAGTTAAACAATATACAATACTAATCTTTTCTTTGGGTTTTGGCAATGGGTGCCGATAACAACATTACTATTGAATGTAAGCACTTAAAAAGGGTATTTATACTATCAGGAAAGGGTGTTTTTACGGCAGGATGTACAAGAATAATTTTGAAAATTTAAAAAAAAAAAACCTGCCCTGGACTGCTTTATTGAATAGGTTTTTCTGCCAATAAAAATTCAATCAGTACCAACACCTAAACCATATTATCATGAACTCAGTAAAATTAATCAATAGCAACTACAATTATTACCCTAATACGATGATTGGCCTTTGCAACGCATCCTATCTTGATGATCCGACTGATATAAATAACGCTGTTAATGCTTTAGGCCTTGGAGTTGTATGGGGCCCGGTATCGCTGGTTGATTGGATAGGCATTTCATACAGCCTGATGTTTGTTGCAGCCAATCCGACTACCGGCGAATATACCGTAGTGATAAGAGGTACTAATCCAATTAGTTTAAGCTCATGGCTGGAAGAGGATTTTGATGTTGAATATACCGAGCCGTTTACTGACTTTGTGCCAAATGCTCCGGCAAATGCAATGCTTTCGCAGGCCTCATATAATGGACTGTCGGATTTGCTTTCAATGAACGATCCTGTAAAAGGCAGCTTGGAAACATTTATAACGAACGCAAAATATACCAATCTTTACGTTACCGGCCATAGCTTAGGCGGAACGCTGACACCAGCCATGTTCGCCTATTTAAACTATCTTACAAATGGAGGTAAATGGGTTTCCAATATGGCTTGCTGGTCATTCGCGGGCCTTACCTCAGGCAATAATTTTTTTGCTGAGTATTGGAACAGTTTGTCTAATCCGCAATTTGCCTGGCGGGATCACGCT
>JABDEQ010000021.1 GCA_013286985.1 Bacteroidota bacterium
CGTTGCGCGTAGTAACCATGGTTTATGGCGGTTTAATTAACAAAAATATAGTTGCCCAGTTGCAGCATTTTGGCAATAATGCCATTGGCCTTACCGGGGCCGACGGCGATTTTATCCGCGCAAAAAAAAGACCGGTAAAAACTATTGATTATGGATTTGTGGGAGATATTGATGAAAACTCCATCAACCCTAAAAACATCAGCAGTTTGATGGAAGCGGGCTTTACCCCTGTTTTTTGTGCTTTAACGCACGATGGCGAAGGGCAGCTTTTAAATACCAATGCCGATACTATAGCCGCTGCTTTGGCAGTAGCTTTAGCAAAGCTATATGATACAACACTTATTTATTGCTTTGAAAAGAAGGGCGTTTTAAAAGATATAACAGATGAGCAGTCGCTTATAAATAATATCAATCCTCTGCGATACGAGGAATTGAAAAGAGACCAAATCATCCATAGTGGTATGTTACCTAAATTAGATAACGCATTCGCCGCTATTGACAATGGCGTGCAAGCAGTAATTATTGGCCATTCTGATGATTTGGGCAAGTTAAAAGATAATCAACCATTTGGAACACGTTTAAGTAAAAGCTTATGAATTCACAGCAGCATATTGCAATTTTAGGAAGTGGGAATATAGGCTTATCACTGGCAAAAGGGCTTGTAAAATCCGGAAAATGTAAACCACAGCAAATTTCGCTTACCCGCAGAAACGTGGGTGCGTTGGCGGAGTTTGGAGAAATGGGTTACCACATTACAGATAACAATCTTAAAGCCGTAAGAAAAGCTGATTTTGTTGTATTAGCTGTATTACCCCAACAGCTTAATAAATTACTGGAAGAAATAAAACCATCTATCAAAACCGAAAAACAATTAATTATCTCTGTTATTTCGGGTGTGAGTTGTGGTGATATCCGGAAACAGCTGGATATGAATATACAAATCATCCGTGCTATGCCTAATACTGCAATAGCTATAGGCCAGTCAATGACCTGTATTGCAACAGATAATGGCGCACCAAAAAGCATCAATTTTGTCAGATCACTTTTTGATACCGTTGGCACTACCATACAAATTAATGAGGAGTTAATGACGTCGGCCACTGCACTTTGTGCTTGCGGAATTGCCTTTTTTCTACGTTCCATAAGAGCAGCATCACAGGGCGGTACCGAAATTGGCTTTCATGCGCACGATGCTTTAAAAATGGCTGCTCAAACAGCTAAAGGTGCTGCCGACTTATTGTTGCAACTATCTTCACATCCCGAGCAGGAAATTGATAAGGTAACATCGCCAAGCGGATGTACAATAGCTGGATTGAACGAAATGGAGCATAATGGCTTTAGCTCTGCAATGATAAAAGGCATCAAACTATCTGCTGAGAAAGCAGGCGACCTTTATCAGGGATAGCGCGCTTCTGGTGGATATCAATTTAATAAAAAGCTATCATATTGATATTTATTTACACGAACGCGTTCAATATAAAAACAATTGAAAATCAACTATCTAAATAAATATTCCAATTAATAAACCATTATTTTGCTGATGGTATAGTTTTAGTGCCGGCTTGGCAAAATATTATTTTAAAATGTTAACAGTAGAAAAAATTGGCGGTACATCCATGACCGCATTGGGCGACGTAATAAAAAATATTATACTTTTTGAACGTGAAGGACAGCAGTTATATAACAGGATCTTTGTAGTATCCGCATTCTCGGGTGTTACCAATATGTTGCTGGAAAATAAAAAGACCGGCGAGCCGGGTGTTTATCATAAACTTGCAAATTACCAGGATTTTCATAAACCTTTAAATGAACTGATCGTTAAATTAAAGGCCATTAACAAAACTTACGAACACCTGGGCCTTGAACTTACTACGGCCAATCAATTTATTGAAAAACGGATAAGAGACGCGCAAACTTATCTCGAAAACCTCGCCAACATACTGGCTTCGGGCTATGTAAGCAAAGAAGGGATATTGCAGGCCGCCAGAGAGATATTGGCATCAATAGGTGAAAGTCATTCGGCTTTTAACTTTACCAATATTTTGCAGAACATGGGCATCAATGCTACTTTGGTTGATTTAAGCGGTTTTAATGACCATCACTCCTACACTATCGATCAGCGTATAAAAAAGGATCTGCAGCATATTGATTTTGAAAATACTATTTGCATTGCAACCGGCTATGCAAAAGGTACAGAAGGCATTATGCGCGAGTTTGACCGTGGTTATTCGGAAGTTACCTTCAGTAAAATAGCCGTTGAAGTAAAGCCTCATGAAGCTATAATTCATAAAGAATATCACTTATGCACCGCCGACCCGGTATTGGTTGGTATTGATAATTGCCATCCGGTAGGTTATACCAATTACGATGTGGCTGATCAGCTGGCTGACGTTGGGATGGAAGCGATCCACCCCAAAGCATCCAAACCTTTGGAAATAAATAACATCAATCTTCGTATCAAAAACACTTTTGAGCCAGAGCATCCGGGAACGTTGATTACCCGGGAATACATTTGCGAACACAAACGCGTAGAAGTAATTACCGGCACCGAAAAAGTAATGATCATTGACATCTACGATCCATCGATGGTTGGTACGCCTGGTAGTGACCTGGAGATTATGCAGCTTTTTTACAAATTTGGTGTTAGCTACAGCTTTAAGGCAACCAGCGCAAACAGTATATCCATTGTTATTTGGGAAAAAGATCTGAATAAAAAACTAATCAGCGAATTGGAAGATAGCTTCGAAAAAATTACGGTTGAAAAAGCCGCTATGGTTTGTCTTATTGGCTCCAATATGGATCAGCCGGGTCTCTTAGCCAAATCCGCAAACGCGCTGGCCGAAAAAGGCATCAACATTAAAAGCGGTGGCTTTGCCTTACGCAAAGTGAATATTCAGTTTTTAATTGCACGTGAAGATTTTGACCAGGCCATTATAGCTTTAAATAAAACAATGGGATAAAAAACTGATAATGCAGAGGCATAAACATTACGCCTCTGCAATATTTTATTCCAGGTAATAGTGCCTTATCCTCTCCAAACCCTCATCCAGTTCATAAATAAGCGGTGTTCCGGTAGGTATATCTAAATCGCTTACCTCCTCATCGGTAAGGTGATCAATATACTGCACTAAGGCGCGCAAACTATTGCCATGTGCACATACAATAACTTTCTTATCCTTTTTTATATCCCGCACTATAAATTCGTTCCAGAAAGGTAAAACCCTGTCCATGGTTTGGCTTAAATTTTCTGTTAATGGCAATTCGCGCTCTGTAAGGTCTTTATAACGGATATCTTTACCCGGGTAACGGCCATCATCCTTTGTAATAGCAGGTGGTAGCTCGTTAGGATCGCGCCGCCATTTATGCACTTGCTCTTCGCCATATTTGGCTGCAGTTTCTGCTTTGTTTAGTCCTTGTAATGCGCCGTAAAAACGTTCGTTTAAACGCCATGATTTTTGTACCGGAATCCACAGATCATCAGTCTCTTCCAAAACCAAATGAAGCGTTTTTATGGATCTTTTTAATAGCGAAGTAAACCCAACATCAAAACTATAACCGTATTTTTTGAGTAATTCGCCGGCATGAATAGCCTGTTTTACTCCTTCGTCAGATAAATCAACATCTGTCCATCCGGTAAACCGGTTTTCTTTATTCCAAACGCTTTCTCCGTGGCGTAATAACACTAATTTTTGCATAGTTCAATAGTTAACGATAAAGTTACTCATCGGTTTGAAAAATAAAATTGCTAAAGGCATTTATAAAAATTAAATTGCAGGGTAAACCAATTAAAAAACCTTTTAAAAATCATGATTCCAACAACACCTGTTGTGGTAAAGGATGGCATTGCCAACCCTGCTCCTCTCGGTCTTTGTGCCTTTGGCATGACCACTGTTTTACTCAATCTGCATAATGCCGGTTTTTTTGAACTTAATTCAATGATATTAGCCATGGGTATTTTTTATGGCGGCCTGGCCCAGGTAATTGCCGGTATTATTGAATCAAAAAAGAATAATACTTTCGGGTTAACCGCCTTTACATCCTACGGCTTTTTCTGGCTCTCGTTAGTAGGGCTAATTGTAATACCCAAATTTGGATGGGCCCCGGCAGCTTCTGATAGCGCCATGTGCGCTTACCTGATTATATGGGGCATTTTTACGTTTGGTCTTTTCTTTGGTACATTAAGATTGAACAGGGCGTTGCAAATAGTTTTCGCCAGCCTAACCATACTATTCTTTTTATTGGCAGCCGAGCATGCCGGAGTAGAAGGCATAGGCAAGTTTGCAGGTTACGAAGGAATTTTTTGTGGTGCAGTGGCTATTTACGCTGGCTTGGCCAATGTATTAAATGAAATTTATGGCAAAACTGTGCTTCCTTTAGGTTAATTTTGAGGCGCTGACAGTGTTTATTCAGCTTGATAACAATGAAGGATTTTAAAAAATATTACCGTATTACTGCCCCACCCGAAGAAATTTATATCGCATTAACCAACCCGATTACCATAGAACTATGGACGGGCGAACCGGCAGAAATGTCGACCGAACCGGGGTCTGAATTTTCGATGTGGGAAGGTAGTATTGTAGGTAAAAACCTGGAGTTTGAAGAGAATAAAAAAATTGTTCAGCAATGGTATTTTGACGGACAAGCGGAAGCATCCATTGTTACCATAAAACTACATGCCGATAAAACGGCTACATCAGTTGAATTAAAGCATACCAACATCCCTGATGCCGAATACAACGAGTTTGTAGATGGCTGGGACAGCACCTATTTTGGTGCATTAACAGAGTTTTTTGAAGCAGAATAATAATCTCCATAAAAATAACAAAGCCGCTTGTTAAAGCGGCTTTGTTATTTTATAGCATATTAAGATTAATAGCTTAATACAAAGAGAATTCAACCCTGCGGTTAGTTTGGCGGCCTGCTGCAGTTTTGTTGGTTGCAATAGGATGAGCCTTTCCATAACCCTCGGCGGTAATTAATGATGCATCGGCACCTTTACCTACCAGGTAAGTTTTGATCGCTTCTGCACGATCTTTTGAAAGTTTCAGGTTAGCGGCTACAGAACCAACATTATCGGTATAACCGGCTAATTTTAAGTGAAATTTCTTATCGATCAGCAATTGAGCAACTTTATCCAAACTTGCGAATGAGTGCTCACGGATGGTTGATTTCGCAAAATCAAATTCCAGGTTTCTGATAGCCTCTTTAACAACCTCTCTGTCCTGATCGGTTATGTAAACTTTAACCTCAGCTTTTGGTAGCGGACAACCGGAGCCGTCAACTTTTGTTCCCGGCGGCGTGTTTGGACATTTATCATAAAAGTCGGGAACACCGTCACCGTCGCTATCTGTTGTAAATTTGGCGAGGTTGGCATTAGTAGTATTTAAATCAGTCCGCAGCTGATCGTTTTGTGCTTTTTCAGCATCAATCTGCATTTGTAGTTCTTTACGGGTATGTTGGTTTTCCCACATATACTCCTGGCGCATTGATGAAACCGGATTATGTGTAGCCAACTGTGGCTTCTCATGATGGCCCAAAGCAAATTCAAGACCTATATGGCCATAAGAAAAACGGTCATTATTCAGCCCGTATTTATAACCATCAAAATTGTCAGAATAAACAAAATTAACCTGGTAACCCAAGTCAAGATTTATTCCGGGTGCTACGTTAAATTTCAGACCCACGCCAACAGGAACATAAAATTCATTGATTGATCCGCTGCCGTCTGTCTTAAAATTTGAGGTAACGCCGGCAGTAGTAGTAATTACAGGAGTGTAACTCATTATACCACCACCCGCAGTGAAATACGGCTGAATAGCACTTTTATTATCGTGCCAGCTTATGTTTCCTACTGTTATATCAGTACTCAAGCTTAACCCGTAATGAAGTTTAGTAGAGAAATGGCTATAGCTGTCGCCCAATGCGTCTACCTGGCTGTCATTGCCTTCAACTTTTCCACCCAGATAATCAACGCGGAAGCCTACAGTTGGCGTAACCTGATCCTGAATAAATACGCCATATCCTATTTCTGATTTTGGATGGGTAAAATCCTGGTTACGGTTGGAGCCAAAAATGGTATAGGGAGTTAGGACACCACCATTAACACCGATAGACCATGTGTTGTAAAAAGTATTGTTCGAGAACGGTTTTACATAATCTGTGGCTACATGCGAAGAATCGCCCGTTTGGGCCAATAGCCTTCCCCCCACTAATATTCCTGACAATAGCAGGGAGGTCTTTTTTAAATTTGCTTTCATAAGTTGATATTTAGTTAGTGTTTTTAATAAAAACACTAACCTCGGTAGTCAACATTGATGCCAGTCAAATAATAAAGTCATTAAACCACGCCACTATCACCAAAACATAAAAAAATTAACCTTTAAAATAATTATATAACTCACTGAATAACAAACAGAAAGAAAGAACCATATCCAGCAAACTCCGGTAAATCTTCAGCGAGAAATCACGACACTTAAAATATCATACTTAGTGTATAAGGTATGCGTTTAAAAGAGTACACTTTTGTAGTGTATAATATTATTCATTCAAATTATAATGGTATTCTCCCTCTGTTCAATTTTAAGAATCATCAAAATAGTAAAAGTCAAATAATATTTATTATGTAAATAAATATTATTTTTGACGAGCTGATTTTGCCAATATTAACATTCAATTCTACACGCAGAATTATGGCCCGGTATTTACAATCAGGATGCAAAACAAAAAAGCAATGTCACCTAACCGATAAGGCAGGCAACATTGCTTCAACTAATAAATTTAAAGAGTGTGTTTATGAAATACCGATCAGGCCGAATGCACAAATACTTTATATTTTATATCGGCGCCGGCTTTTTCTAAGGTAGCAGCAACTGAACAGTATTTGTTAAGCGATAATTCAACTGCCTTAGCAGCTTTATCTTCATCAATATCGCCATATAGATGAAATTCCACATTCACCGTTTGCCATAGTGAAGGCTCTTTGCCGGCTTCACGTTCGCCATTTACAACCATTTTGTAATCTTTCACTTCCTGGCGCTGCTTTTTCAGGATGGCAATAACATCAATTGCCGAGCAACCCGCAAGGCCCATCAATAATATTTGCATCGGCCTTACACCATAATTCTGACCTCCGCTTTCGGGGCTGCTATCCATTTTTACAACATGACCATTTTCGTCGGTGGCTTCAAAGCCATAATCGCCGCTAACACGCGAAAGTTCTATTTTAGGCATATGATTATTAAAAGAACCCAAAGTTAAACAATTACTTTAATTTGAATTGTGTTAAAAGCGTCATCTATTTTTTACCGGGATCACCAATTTCAGTCCCGACCAGGTTTCATCTATAGCGCAAACCTTAACATCCACCAGGCCTATTTCTATGGCGTAATCCCTTATAATAGTTTCGGTAATATCAGTTGCCATTTTGGATACCTTTTTGGGCCACGATGCCCATATCATTCCGTCGGACTTCAGCTGCTCTCTTAATTGTGGCAACATCCTGACGTACTCATCTTGAGCAATGGTAAAAAAGTGAATTAAATCCTTTTTGGCATCATCATCTTCAAAATAGATGTCAATGGGCAGATCCGTAAACAAATCGAAATAGTTATCCGGGGCGTTAACCAGCTTTATCTTAAAGCCGTTTTTTATTCCCAGTTTTTTAGCCAATGGCGTACCGGAATATCCCGAAGAATGTTTAATAGATTGATTACCGGCGTCCATATTCAATTTGTTGCAGATGATGATTCAGATGGTCAACATAATCCAGGGCAAGCCACGATACTGTGTGCAGGCTTTGCGTGGCCTTGCCTGTATCGCACTGAGCAGCAGATCTATCATGCGGATAATGCTCAAGCAATCGGATGATCTGATTATTTAATGATTGCCATAAAATCAACAAATCTGAAATATGAGCTTCCTGGTATCGTTGTGCATTTACCCATTGCTCCTGCTCGTATATCAGCTTAAAATTCTCCTCGTAAGTACATCGCACAAAACGTTGCAGATTAACCTGTGCACTATCTATCAAATGCCCTATAATTTGTTTTTTTGACCATTTATCAACTGCCGGCTTTTCATCCCAATTAATAGCATCGAGGTTTTGATTGAAAAAAAAGTAAATGGACTGCCCAAGTCGCTCCGTTGCCGCGTGTATATCGTTCATAATTTATTTGCAGAAATGTCCTAATCATTCCCTGTACTAATTTATAAGTTTTTATTATTGTACTGTTGTTGCTGTGCGCATTATTCTGTTTTTTTTTGCAGGTTTTACGTACAGCTAGCCGGAACATTATTTTATTTAAAGATCCCTGAAATGAAGATAGAAACCATTGCCATACACGCGGCTAATCATGTTGATGCATCGTCAAAAGCCGTTATCCAGCCTATCGTGCTTTCCACAACCTTTGAACGGGCCGCAGATGGCACTTACCCGGGTGGACATGTTTACAGCCGCTCAAGCAACCCAAACAGGACGTTACTTGAAAACGTACTGGCTAAACTGGAAGGCGGAACTGATGCTGCAGCTTTTGCTTCGGGAAATGCGGCAGGTATGGCTGTATTTCAATCGCTCCCGGCAGGCACGCATATCATTGCACCCGACGATATGTACCATGGTTTGCGCAACCAGCTTAAAAATCTGTTTGCGGGAATTCTGACGTTTGATTTTATAGACATTAATGATACCGAGCTATTGCAAAAGCATATTAAACCAGAAACGGGCCTAATATGGATAGAAACACCATCGAACCCGCTGCTTAAGGTTACTGATATTAAGAAAGTAGTTGCCATAGCCCATAAGCAAAATATTATGGTAGTCTGCGATAATACCTTCTCCACTCCTATCTGTCAGCAACCATTAGCGCTTGGGGCAGATCTGGTAATGCACTCATCAACCAAATATTTTGGCGGCCATAGCGATTTGATGGGTGGTGCTTTAATTACTAAAGAAAAAAATGAAAAATGGTTGAAAATAAGGCAGATACAGGAAATGGGCGGCGCGATACCCTCGCCAATGGATTGCTATATGCTGGCGCGCAGTATTAAAACGCTGCCTTATCGCATGCGCGGCCATGTTCAAAATGCACAATTACTTGCTGAGTTTTTAGAAAAACACCCGAAAGTTGAAAAAGTAATGTATCCGGGCCTGCTTTCTCATCCTCAGCATGAAATTTCAAAACAGCAAATGTCGGACTTTGGCGGGATGCTGTCCTTTTGTGTAAAAGGCGGACCTGAAGAAGCTAAACGGGTTATTAACAGTCTTAAACTGTTCACACAGGCAACCAGTTTGGGAGGTGTTGAAAGCTTAATCGAACACCGTGCATCCGTTGAGGGCCCTGATACCAAAACACCATTCAATTTATTAAGAGTCTCCGTAGGCCTTGAACATATTGATGATTTAATTGATGACCTAACTGTTGCCCTGGGATAATATTAAGACTAAGGCAGGCAGTACTGCCTGCCTGCTATGGCCTTTTAATCATATTTCATGGCATCTTTCCCCATCCCTCTTCTTAAAATGCCTATTTGACCAATAGTATAAGCCTGGTGATGGTTAATAAAAGCCCATAAACCGGCCACGGTATCATCATAAGGAAAAATTGGATGATTACTAATGATCACTTTGTTTAACGCATCTTCGGGCAAGTTTTCCAAACCGGTCCTTATTGGCAGATTTATTTCGTTCCACTTCTGTTTAATTTGTTCCAACGTTGGGAACTCCCCTTTTGGGGCGTTAATCTCCTCGGGGGTTGAGGCATTTTTTTGCAAAAAATGCTCCATCCATGGAATTATCACATCGGCACCGCTAATCCTGACCAGATTTCGCTGCGCCCATAGCAAATGCCCCGCCAGCCATTTTACATTATTCATCGGCGCTAAAATAGATTGGTTCGATTCTGCATCGCTAATATCTGCTATAACATTGTTAAATAACAAGTTATGTAAATCATATTGGGCAATTAATTGTTTTTTGGCAGTCATGATGTTGAATTTTGTTTCAACAAAGCTATTGCAAAAAAAGCCACCTAAAGGGGCCAAATACGCCATAATTAAGGTTGATATGCGACTTTATTTTATGGAGATAATGGCAATATAGGCATTTCAGCCTCAAATAAAAATTAACAAGATATAGTGATTTGGTTTGAATTATGTAACTTTACCATATGGCAGAAACGGAAACATTACAGCAATTTTATCAGAACAAATTTCAATGCGTTCCTGAAAACCTGGGACAGGATCTGGGGCATTTCAATGTATTCAAAATAGATAGCGGCCTGGAACAAAAAACAAAAGCTATAAAATACAGCCGCAGAGATTTTTATAAGATTAGTCTGTTACGTGGTAAAACTATTTATCATTACGCCGATAAAAGCATTGAAGTAGATGGTGCTGCGCTTATATTTTTCAATCCGCAAGTGCCCTACACCATTGAACACTTATCGGATGAACGATCTGGCTTTTTCTGCATTTTTAAAGAATCTTTTTTTTCCGAAATACTCCGCACGGGGATTAATGAACTGCCCATGTTTGCCATTGGCAGTAAACCAGCTTATATTCTGACAGCTGATCAGGACACTTATATCAGCAATATCTTTGAAAAAGCAATTGCTGAAATTAATTCTGACTACCGGTTTAAATACGACCTGCTGCGCAATTACGTAACCGAAATGATTCATTATGCGATGAAAATAGAGCCTTCAGAAACGCTTTACAGGCATCCTGATGCTAATTCGCGCATTACTGCCGTTTTTACAGAGTTGCTTGAACGCCAATTCCCTATTGAATCACCTGCACAGCGCTTTAACATGCGCTCTGCTAAAGATTTTGCTGATCAACTAGCCGTACATGTTAATCATTTAAATCGTGCTATACGCCGCACCACGGGCAAAACTACAACCGACCATATATTTGAACGGCTAACCAGCGAAGCAAAGGCCCTTTTAAAGCACACCAACTGGAATATTTCGGAAATAAGTTATAGTCTTGGCTTTGAAGAGCCAACGCATTTTAATAACTTTTTTAAAAAACACACCCAAACCACACCATCAGCCTTTAGAATTGTTTGAATTTTGTAAGCATTGGTTTGAAAGATATAATCAATGCAGCCCTTTTGCACCGTAATTTTGTATCAACAAAAACCAATCAAAATGACAGAACATAACAAAGTATGGTTTATAACCGGGGCCTCAAAAGGATTTGGTTTAAGCCTTGTAAAACAATTACTATCACAGGGGCAAAAAGTTGCTGCAACTTCCAGAAATATTGAAGAACTTAATAACGCAGTTAACCAGGTATCGGCCAATTTTCTTCCGTTGAAAGTTGATTTGGCCGATGAGGCGAGCGTAGCCGATGCTATTCTGAAAACCAATTGCACCTTTGGCCGAATTGACGTGGTTATTAATAACGCCGGTTATGGTATAGGTGGCAGCATTGAGGAATTAACAGACAGAGAAGTGAGGAATTGCTTTGACATTAATGTTTTCGGTACGTTAAACGTAATACGCAGTGTGATGCCTTACCTTCGTAAACAACGATCAGGGCACATCATCAACGTTTCATCCATTGCTGGTATTACCGGTGGCATCGGATGGGCCTTATATACGGCCACAAAATTTGCAATAGTGGGCCTATCAGAAGTATTGGCAGAGGATGTAAAAACCTTAGGTATAAAGGTTACCGTTGTTGCACCCGGCGCATTCCGTACCAGTTTCTTAACCCAGGACTCTTTAGTATTGGCAAAACATGTAATTGAAGACTACCAGGAGGTAAGGGCATCGCATGCCAGGTATCAAAAGCTTGACGGCAACCAGCCCGGCGACCCTGAAAAAGCAGCTGCGGCGATGATAAAAATTGCTTTTGACGAAACGCCGCCGGTACATCTTTTATTGGGCGAAGACGCCTATAACCGCGCCATGCAAAAACTCGAATTACTTGATAAAACATTCAGGTTTAATGAAGAATTATCAAAGTCAATGGCCTACCAGGGATAATTACCTGTAGGTTAATTAACGAATTATTTTTCCTCATGGAGGTCATCCTTAAAAAACAGGAAAATAGCCCGAACAAACAAACGCGATTTGATTCAAATCGCGTTTGTTTGTTTTAAGCTTACTCATCTTCAGCCCTCTGCATTGTTTGAAGCATAAAATTGCGTTTCCCGCTAACTTATTAAAGAATAGTTACGTATAAATGTTGGTAAATGGGAAACTGGGAGAAATATTTGACTATTAGCATCGATTTAAAAAAAATAAATCGGTAACATTTTGATTTAATAATTTATTGAGATTAATGCGAAGTAAACTAAATGTAATGATTTTATTACTTCTTAAATAACCAATATTTTCCTATTGATTAATGTTAATAAAAATATCCAAATACATGCGTTTTTTTAAATAAAACACACGTATTATTGTTTTTTTAATAATCAAAATTCATTTTTTTGAATTATTTTAAAGATTCCCTAATATCATTTAAACATAGATATTAACCCTTTTTTAACTCAGCAACGAAATTAAGAGTTGTGACTGAGAACAGCGAAGCTATATGAAATTCTTAAAAACCGGCTTGTATTCATCACTGACCATTTTTATAGTAATGTTAACTATGAATTCATGTGTCGATAGTAAAAAGTTAGCATACTTTAATAATGTTAAAAGGGACACTACTATTCAAATGCAGGCTATACCGCCAATATTTAAAATAAACAAGAATGATTTACTCCAAATTACTATTGAAAGTTTGGATGTACAAGCTATGGCTGTATTAAATCAAACCAATGGCAGTCCAACAGTATCATCAGCAGGATCAGCACAAACCGGGGTTGGGATGTCTCCCGCTACCGGAGCAACACCAACAACTGGAAACATTACAGGTAACCTGGTTAATGAGAAAGGAAACATCACTTTACCTTTACTTGGCATTGTTAAAGCCGAAGGGCTAACCAAAGAGGAGCTTGAAGCTGAAATCAGAAAAGAGCTTATCGACAAAAAGATAGTATTAGACCCCATAGTTACCATACGTATACTTAATTACAAGATAACCATATTAGGCGAAGTCAATCATCCGGGAGTAATCCCTGTTCCAAACGAAAAAATCACACTGCCTGAAGCAATTGGTTTGGCGGCCGATTTAACACCCTTTGGCAGACGCGACAATGTTTTGCTGGCACGGCTTGTTGGAAACAAAATGGTTTACAAACGTTTCAGTTTGAATGATGACAAGTTATTCGATAAGGATTTATATTACCTGCAAAATAACGACTTAATTTATGTAGAGGGTAATAAAGCAAAAGCTGGTCAAAGCGATAGAAGTGCTCAAACTATTCCAATTTTTTTAAGCGCGGTATCATTACTGGCAGTTATATTATCATTGGCCATTCGCAGATAAAAATTAATTATTGATGAACGACTCAAGGAGGGAAAATCCAGATCATGTTGAATTGGATGAATCGAATAACTTTTTTAAGGATATTTCTTATCGCTACGTGCCATATTGGCCAATATTTTTATTTGCCTTTTTTTTATCAATAGCCGGCGCATGGATATATCTTCATTATCAAACGCCTATTTATGAAGCAAATGCATCCATTTTATTAAAAGATGAAAAAAACGATAGTGAAGGATCCAATATATTAGAATCCCTAAACGTTTCTGGAACAAAAAAAAATGTCGAAAATGAACTTGTTGTACTGAAGGCTCATTCTTTAATGCGACAAGTGGTTACAGAAATGGGGTTATATGCCCAGATTTATCAGAAAGGGAAGGTTCGGGATATACTTTCTTTCCCATCCTCTCCTGTTAAATTTGTTGCCCTATATCCAGATAGTATAGCAGATGTTTCGCACCCCATTTTATTTGAATACCTCCCGGCAAAAAATGCTATTAAAATAGATAATAGAAACTATCCTTTAAATACAACTGTTGAAACCCCATACGGGCTTTTTCAAATTTTCAAATCAGGCGATGCTACAAATTCATTTGTGGCAAATACCAAACATCCTTTTTCGCTTCAGTTAAAATCAGTAAAAACAGTTGCTAAACAGTTATCAGGTCCGTTTTCGGTATCTGCAAATTCAAAACAATCCACTGTTATTACGTTGAAGTTTAGTGATGAAAACCCGGAGCGGGCCGAGGCTATTCTCAATACTTTAATTAATGACTATAGCAAAAATGGGATAGAAGATAAAAACACTATTGCTTCACATACCCTGCAGTTTTTAGAAGACAGGTTAAGAATTGTAAATGGGGAACTTTCTAAAGTTGAAGGAGATATACAACAATATAAATCCAAAGAAAACATTGTTGATATATCTGAAGAGGGTAAAATGTTTTTAACCAGTGTTCAGGAAAGCGACCTTAAAATAAATGAAATCAGCATTCAGCTATCTGTACTGGATGAAGTTGAAAAATATGTTGTAAAAAAAGGCGATGCTCCCGGAGTTGTACCGGGAACGGCCATGATTACCGATCAATTACTATCACAACTACTTTTAAAACTTTATGAAGACGATTTGCAACTGGAAAGATTGAGGAAAGTTTCCGGGGAAAACTCGCCATCTATTATTGACATCAAAACTCAAATTGAACAGCTAAAACCAAGTATTCTCGAAAATATCCATACTATCCGTCAAAACCTCCTGGCTTCGAGACTTCAATTGCAAAATAATAATAATAAACTCACTTCCTCTTTAAAGCAAGTTCCACAAAAAGAACGTGCCCTGGTTGAAATTAGTCGCGATCAGTTAATTAAAAGCGGCATCTATTCATTTTTGTTGCAAAAACGGGAAGAGACGCAATTATCGTTGGCTGCATCAGTTTCTGATAGCCGTATTATTGACGCCGCCGAAACCAACCCCATTCCAATAAAGCCTGTTAAGAGTAATGTTTACCTTATTTGTTTGGTAATCGGCGTAATGTTATCCATATTTTTTGTACTGCTGCGTGAAGTTTATAATAAATTGGTGCTTTTCCGGTCAGAAATTAACAATGGTACATACGCTCCTATTATTGCGGAAATATTATTTGATCCGGGTGATGAACCTATAAAAATAAAAGACGGCAATAACACCATAATTGCAGAACAATTCAGAGCATTGCGGACAGCTTTAAGCTATGCCGGGATTCGTGATGATAAGAATGTTATCCTTACAACCTCTTCTATATCGGGTGAAGGAAAAAGCTTTATGGCCATTAACCTGGCTATAGCAATGACTTTAGCAAATAAAAAGGTAGCATTACTTGAATTGGATCTACGTAAACCCAAATTTGCTAAAATGCTAAAAATATCAAGGGAAAATGGAATTGCCGAATACCTTGTTGGATTAGCCACGATAGATGAAATTAAAAAACCCTTACCAGAAATACCCAATTTGTTTGTGTTTACAGCCGGATCAACAGCACCGAATCCTACTGAGTTATTGCTGGATAAAAAACTTGATTCTTTAATTGAGGAATTAAAAAAGGATTTTGACTACGTAATTATTGATTCTCCGCCGGTAAGTTTAATTACTGATGCTAAATTACTTAACGCATACGCCGACATTTGTTTATTTGTAGTACGTCATAATTATACGCCTAAGTTGTATTTAAAAATGATTGACGAAATCTATAATAGCAATCAACTAAATAATATAAATATCATTTTTAACGGCATAAAACCCCGCGGTATATTGGGCCAGGGATTGGGACCGGGTTTTGGCCAGGGTTACGGGTACGGGTACGGATATGGGTATGGTTACGGGTATAACTATGCAGAAGACGTTAAAAAGAACAAGTCAAATAATATATTCAAAAGTATAGGAAGAATATTCGGTAAAAAGCAATAAAAGATGAATACGGCTGCTGTTATAAACGCTGAATTTGATAAACACTGGTATGTGGTTTACACAAAACCACGTTGGGAGAAAAAAGTGGCAGAATTGCTAACTATTAGCGGGTTTGAAAACTATTGCCCGCTTGATAAAGTAACCCGTCAATGGAGTGACAGGGAAAAAATTGTTATGGAACCTTTTTTCAAATCTTACGTGTTTGTTCGGGTTTCTGAACATCAGAAGTGGAAAGTCCCTGATCTTCCGGGTATTATCAGTTATGTATATTGGTTGGGTAAGCCGGCAATTGTTCCAACTGCAGAGATAGAACAAATCAAATCTTTCTTAAATACTTACGATAAAGTATTAATGAAGCCTTTAAACATTACAGCAGGCCATAAAATAAAAATTACCGCAGGTGCATTCAGAGACTTGCAGGGAATAGTTGTTGCATTGAAGGGGAAACAAATACAAATTGAAATACCCAGTTTAAATATTGCATTAATAGCAATGAGCGCCAATAGTGTGGAGATGGTTGACTCAATATAAAATAACGGTTATTCAAAATGCTTAAGTATACACTTAAAGTAGAAATGCTGCGGAAAGAGACAATTGATACCATTACAATATGTTTTAAGCAGCCCTCATTAAAAAAAATAAAATATCAACCGGGGCAATATCTTACGCTCATTTTTAATATAAATGGTCGGAGGTTTATACGCCCCTACTCGTTTTCCTCTTCACCCGGAATTGATCCCTACCTGGAGGTTACCGTAAAGCGGGTTGTCGGTGGCGTTGTTTCAAATCATATTTTTGATAAAGTTAACATTGGTGACCTTGTTGAAGTGATTGAACCAATGGGTGATTTTGTGATCAAGGAATCTATAATTACCAACAATAGTCACGTTTTTTTATGGGGGGCCGGAAGCGGAATAACTCCTCTGTTCTCCATAATTAAGTATTTATTGCATAACTACGACCTTAAAGTTACGTTGGTTTATGGCAACAGAAACTTTGACTCTGTTATTTTTCAAGATAAACTAACAGATTTAGCTAACCAATTCCCGGATACATTTTCACTGTGGCATTTTCACACACAATTGATTGTAAAAGAAGATTGCCCTAACATTATACAGGGACGCATTCAAACCGGCGAGGTGTTATCGATCATGAATAAAGCCCCTAACCCTGCTAATTCGGTGCATTTTATCTGTGGCCCAACGGGTTTAAAAGAATCCATTAAAAAGGCACTTTCTATTTTGAATATTCCATCTGTTAATGTTTATACCGAAGATTTTGAATTGGTAAAAGACGAAAAAGAACTGGCGGAAATTATTACCCGGTCAATTAAAATTCAAAGTGATGGAACTTGTAATACGTTAGAAGTAATAAAAGGTAAAAGTATTTTAGAGGCTGGTTTAGACGCTCTTATTGATTTGCCTTATTCTTGCCAGGTAGGAAATTGCCTGCTTTGCAAAGGAAAGCTCCTTAATGGAAAAGTAAAATATGCCGGACTTGAAACTCCCCCAGCCGGCCTTCAAGAGGGCGAATATTTATTATGTTGTACCTATCCACTTACTGACGACGTAGAAGTTACTATCAATTAATTTAAAGCAATACCTTATAAATGAAAGTTGTTATACTAGCTGGAGGACTCGGCACAAGGCTGTCTGAAGAAACTTCAATAAGACCGAAGCCTATGGTTGAAATTGGGGGTATGCCCATATTATGGCATATCATGAAAATTTACTCAACACATGGTTTTAATGATTTTATAGTTTGTTTGGGATATAAAGGATATGTAATTAAGGAGTTTTTCACTAATTATTTTCTCCATAAATCAGACGTTACTATAGACCTGTCAAATAACTCCATTCAAATACATGACAGCCAGGCTGAACCGTGGAAAATTACACTGGTTGATACCGGAAATGAATCTATGACCGGTGGACGTATAAAAAGAATACAACCGCATGTAGGTAATGAACCATTTATGCTGACCTATGGCGATGGCGTTAGCGACATAAATATTAGACAACTGGTTGATTTTCATAAAGAAGGAAAAAAATTACTAACTGTAACAGCTGTTCAGCCCTCCGGTAAATTTGGAGCGCTTAATATTGATGAAGTTGAAAAGGTAAATTCTTTTCTGGAAAAGCCAAAAGGCGATGGTGCCTGGGTAAATGCAGGCTTTTTTGTGTGCCAGCCCGAAGTGTTTGACTACATAAGCGGCGACAGCACTATCTGGGAAAAAGAACCCCTTGAAAAAATTGCTTTTAGCGGGCAAATGCGGGCTTATAAACATCATGGTTTCTGGAAACCGATGGATACTCTAAGGGACAAAGTTGAACTTGAGGAAGACTGGGTAAAGAACAAAGCTAAATGGAGAATCTGGTAATATGATAACACGGTTGCAAACAACATATAAAGGTAAACGGGTTTTTTTGACCGGACACACCGGTTTCAAAGGCTCGTGGATGTTGAAGGTTTTGTCTCTTTTGGGAGCTGAGATAAAAGGTTACTCTCTATCGCCGGAGTTTGATTACAATTTGTATAACCTGATCAATGGTGATACATTGAACGACTCCGTTATTGCTGATATAAGAGATAAGGAAAATTTAAAGAAAGCAATAATAGATTTTCAGCCAGATTTTATTTTTCATTTGGCTGCCCAGCCGCTGGTTCGCTTATCTTATCAAATTCCGGCTGAAACTTTTGAGGTAAATGCCGTTGGTACGGCAAACGTACTTGACTCCATTCGCTATTTAAACAAACCCTGCCAGGTTATTATTATCACTACCGATAAGGTATATCATAATCAGGAATGGGAACATCCATATAAAGAAACAGACCGACTTGGCGGATATGATCCATATAGTGCCAGTAAGGCCTGCGCTGAACTGGTTATCGATTCCTATAGAAATTCTTTTTTCAACCCTGCAAACTACGGCGAACACGCTAAAGCGATTGCGGTAACCAGGGCCGGAAACGTGATAGGTGGCGGTGATTGGGCGAAAGACCGATTAATACCAGATATTGTAAGAGCGCTCTCGCAGCAACAGGACGTAACTATACGTAATCCTAATGCAATTAGGCCATGGCAACATGTGCTTGAACCTGTATTAGGTTATCTGATATTAGGAGAAAAATTGTTTAAATCTCCCCTACTTTATAGTTCCGCCTATAACTTCGGGCCTCATCTGGATGATGCCATGCCGGTAAGTGCAATGGTTGATCTGGCTATAAAAGCATGGGGGAGTGGTAATTTTAAAAACACATTTCCTGGACATCAGCCTCATGAGGCCGGTCTTTTAAAATTAGATATTAACAAAGCATCATTAGAATTGGGCTGGAACCCGAAGTATAATGCTCAAACAGCTATTAATAAAACAATTGCCTGGTATAAAAACTATATCACCGATCCTGAAGAAGTAATAAATTTCACTGAAAATCAGGTTAAAGACTTCATAGAACAATAGTTTTACTTCAATCTTGTAAGTTGTTTCTAAAAAATACAGTTCATTTAAAAATACGTCAGTTCAATAAAATACTATGTTGAAAAATATTACCGGTCCTGAATTAGAAAAAAGTTTAAGGGAAATTGCTAAAATAAAATCAACGCAGGTAATTGTGCCGGGGGAAAACTACATACCCGTTACCGGCAAAGTGCTTGACGAAGAAGATATACTGTTAGGAGTAGATGCTGCTTTAGACGGATGGTTAACCGCCGGGCGTTTTGCAAATGAGTTTGAAAAAGACTTTGCTGCCTACTTTAAAGCGCCGAAAGCATTGTTGGTAAACTCCGGATCATCTGCCAATTTAGTGGCTTTCTATGCGTTAACATCTCCCAAACTTGGCGAAAGAGCAATAAAACCAGGCGATGAAGTAATTACTGTTGCGGGTGGATTCCCAACAACTGTAAACCCAATGATACAGTTTGGGGCCATTCCGGTTTTTATTGATATTGATATCCCCACCCATAACGTAATGTCAGACCAAATCGAGGCGGCAGTTTCATCAAAAACCAAGGCTATCATGATTGCGCACTCATTAGGTAATCCATTTGATTTGGATGAGATAATGCGTGTGGCGAAAAAATATAATCTTTGGGTGGTTGAAGATGACTGCGATTCATTGGGAGCTACTTATCGTGATAAAAAAACAGGCACTTTTGGCGATATATCCACTTTCTCGTTTTACCCGGCGCATCATATTACCATGGGCGAAGGCGGCGCCGTATTGATTAATAACCCTCAGCTGGCAAAAATTGCAGAAAGCTTTAGAGATTGGGGACGCGATTGTTATTGCGAACCGGGTAAAGACAATACCTGTGGTTGCAGATTTTCGCAGCAATTAGGCTCGTTGCCTTTTGGATACGATCACAAATACACCTACTCACATATTGGCTTTAATTTAAAAGTAACCGATATGCAAGCAGCTTTCGGGGTCTCTCAATTAAAAAAATTAGATCATTTCGTACAACGTCGCCGTGAAAATTATACCGCGCTGTATAGCAGAATGAAAGAATTGGAAGATATTTTTATTTTGCCTGAGCCTACGCCAAATAGTGATCCATCGTGGTTTGGTTTCCTTTTAACCTTACGGGAAGGTGATGCGGCCGACAGACATATGCTGGTTCAGCACCTTGAAGAAAAGAAAATAGGTACCCGGCTTCTTTTCGGCGGTAACTTATTGCGGCAGCCGGGTTATGCCAATATTAATCATCGTGTAGTTGGTGACTTAAAAAACACCGATGTTATAATGAATCAATCATTTTGGCTGGGTGTATGGCCCGGTCTGAATGAAACACATTATGATTATATGCTTTCTGTAATTAAGGCATATCTGCAATAAATCGGTTATGGAAATAGAGAAAACATTTATTGAAGGCCTGCTTATTATACATCTTAACAAACTATCTGATAATCGCGGGGATTTTGTGAAGATATTTAATGATGATTTTTTTAAGTTAAATAACTTATGTACCGACTTTAAAGAAAGCTATTTTTCTGTCTCCGATAAAAATGTAATACGGGGTATGCACTTCCAAACGCCGCCCGCACAGCACACAAAGCTGGTTTATGTAAACAAAGGAAGCATTGTTGATGTGGTGCTTGATATCAGACCCAATTCAGCAACTTATGGCAGGTATTTTAATATAACCATAACTGATACCGCGCCCAAGCTTGTTTACATACCGGAGGGCTTAGCACATGGCTTTTTATCGTTACAGGAAAATTCAGTTGTGTCATACATTCAAACATCGGTTTATAGCAAGGACAATGACGAGGGTGTAAGGTGGGACTCTTTTGGATTTGATTGGGCGGTTAACTCCCCTATTCTTTCTACCCGCGATCAATCATTCAAAACTTTTAGTGATTTTAAATCGCCTTTTTAGTAATGAGAATTTTAATTACAGGTGCAACAGGTTTTGTAGGCGAACAGGTAGCCAAAGCGCTGCAGCAAAACAATCATCAGCTTATATTATTGGTGCGGGACGTTGCTAAGATTTCATTCTCCGGTTTTTCAGGTTCCTATACGCCTCAAATCATTGATCTGAATTTATCAACCTGGAAACAAGAAATTACTCACGCTAACCCTGATGCGGTTTTACATCTTGCTGCCTATCTCACCAGTGCCGATGATGAGCAATCAATTGATAAATTAATAAGTTCAAATTTGTCTTTTGGGATGCACTTGTTAAATGCATTGCAAACTACACAACTGAAGTATTTTATAAATACAGGTACTTTTGCCGAATACAGGGATAATAACGGAATACCTAACCCATCGTATTTATATGCTGCCACAAAAACAGCGTTCAGAAGCATTCTATCATATTACAGTTCGATAACGGGGTTTAAGGTTGTCAACGTTATTCCATATACAATTTACGGCGCCGTTGACACAAAAAAGAAGTTGATTGATTATATTTATGACTCTATAACAACTAGTTCACCAATAAAAATGTCGCCAGGTGAACAGATTTTGGACTTTATTCATATTGAAGACGTTGTTAGCTTCTATCTTCATTTATTTAACAATTTATCTGCGTTAAATCATGATTTTACAGAAATTCATTTGGGTACCGGTGTTGGCACAACCCCAAAACAAATTGCAGCAATAATTGAAAATATAACCGGCGAAAAGACCAATATCGATTGGGGAGGAATACCATACAGGCCCCGTGATACGATGTATTCGGTAGCTGATATAAAACCATTTGTTCAAATTACAAATTGGGAACCGTACATCAGAGTTAGGGAGGGATTAGTTAAATATATACAACTAATGGACCTATAAAAGCTATTACGATTAGTTAATGACGAGACGAACAACAGGCGCACATCGAATTCTTGAACTTGATTCTTTGAGAGGAATTGCTGCAATAGCAGTAGTACTATTTCACTACTCCTTTTTTTACAAAACATACCTTAACTCAAGTGATCCAATTCCTGGATTTCATTTTATTTGGGGAGAACTCGGCGTTGACTTATTTTTTATGTTGAGTGGCTTTGTAATTATGCTAACGGCAGAGCGAAACCAATCGGCCATTGAGTTTGGAATTGGGCGCTTTGTCAGATTATGGCCCACCTTTTTTATTTGCTGTGCTTTAACGACCATTTTTTTAATACTTTTTCCAATTGGCCCCCCCATTACACTTTCAACTTTCCTTATCAATTTGACACTACAACCGGGCTTGGTAAAAACCGTACCCATAGATGGAGTTTATTGGTCGTTACATGTTGAAGTTCAATTTTATATGATTTTTGCAATAATAATCGGATTAAACCAGGTAAAGAGAGCGGTAAACTGGTTTTCCTTATTTACCATTTGTTGCATTATTTACCAGTTGCTATTAATTATACATGGCTCTGATAACTTTGTTCATTATTATATCGGACTTATCAGACATGCACACATTTTTCTAAGTGGAATTTTCTGTTATAGATTCTTCCAAACTAAAAACTTCAGATACATCTTTTATATAGCCTTGGCTTCTGTTGGAGTTTTAACATCCCATTGGATGCGGCATTATACTTTTGATATGCTTACTCATTACATTAGCTACTGGGTTTTTATAATATTAATTCTGTATTCGGCAATAATCGGTGGCCGTTTCCTTAAAAACTCCGTTCTACAATTTTCAGGAAAAATAAGTTACGCTCTTTATCTTCTTCACATGATGATTGGGTTCACATTACTTCATCAATTCGAAAAAATAGGAATAGCTCCAAAGTTTGGCGTTGGGATTGTCATCATACTCGTGATACTATTATCGAGTTTGGTTACTTTTTTTGTCGATATTCCATTAAGAAAACCACTCAAAAGCCTTTTAACGCAATACGCCGGCAAAGTGCGTATAGTTCACAGCAAAGTTTAAAAGTTCAGCACAAGCTTTTTAGTGAAAAAATAACTTAAATGTAATACATGAAAATTGCAGCGCACGTTTTGGCGTATAATGTAAACAGATTTTTAGAAGCTGTTTTAAAGAATATTGAGCCGCATGTTGATAAAATCTATATTACACACGCCGAACGGCCTTTTGGATATGTAGAGTCTTCCCGTGAAACTAAAATCAATCCAACCAGATTAGCAGATATTCTTGCAGCCTCAACAAGCAGTAAAATTGAAAAAAGTAACCGGTAAAAAAACAAATATTAACTGGGGGCATAGCATACAGGCCCTTAGATACCATGTATTCTATAGCAGGTAAAAATCCGTAGAACAACTAATAAATTGGGGTCCCGTTGATAAATATACAGAATGGTGTGGAGAAATATTCCAGCATAATGCAATAAGAACATCAAATTCAAAACCTCATTAAGCCAGCCAAACAACGTACATGAACGACGCTTATCCAATAAAGGACACCTCAAAATTAAATTATATTGATAGCCTGCGGGGAATAGCCATACTTATGGTTATTTTAGTTCATACATCCCAATCTTTTGACAAAATAAGTCCTTCCTTTTTTTCAATATGTAAGTATGGTCAAATGGGGGTTCAGTTGTTTTTCTTTCTTTCAGCCTATACACTGTGCCTCTCTGTCGATCGAAACGGAGCTGAAAAAAAATGGTTTTTATCTTTCTATTTAAAACGTTATTTTAGGATTGCACCCCTTTATTATGTGGGGATACTCCTATATTTTTCCATATCAATTATTCTACGCAATTCCACCAGAATGCTTTCGATATTTGGCAGCGGCTTAATTGGTGGTCCTTATAATTTACCAAATATTTTATCCAATGTGTTTTTTGTTCACAATTTTTATCATGGTGCATTAAATAACATAGTTCCGGGAGGCTGGTCAATTGGTGCTGAAATGGCCTTCTACCTAATTTTTCCTTTTATTTTTATTTTTTATAAAAAAATGATTTCGAAAAACAAGGTTTTTCTTTTCCTTTTTCCTTTAATAGTTTTCTGTTTATTATTAATAGCAATTTATCTTACAGGTACTTATATATTTCACATAGAACTAGTAAATAATAGGTTTGATTACTTTAATATTTTCAATCAACTACCTGTATTTTTAGTTGGGATTTCTTTTTATAATTACCTGCTTATTTCAAATTCCAAACCTAACCTCTTTTTTTATGGCTGTTGTTTTGTTATTTTAACAACCATATCGGTTTCAATTTTTTACTTCTTTTTTAATATCACATTAGTTCCATTTGTTGCCAGCATTTCTTTTATTTATTTATTCTTGCTTTTTAAGCATAGTTCATTTCTTAAAAGCAAATTATTAGAGCGGATTGGCCAGCTATCATATTCAATGTATATATTTCATTTCATTTTTGCGTGGCCAGTTACCTTCGCAATTACAAACTTTTTCAATAATTATACACATATCAGTCCTCTAGTTCTTTTAATATTATGTTTTACAATTAATGTTTTTTCCACTTTTTTTATTGCTCAGCTTTCTGAATTTTTGATAGAAAAACCGGGTATCAGACTAGGAAGAATAGTTTATTCTAAAATTCAAATAAAAAAAGGAACAACATACATGAATAATCCGATTGACCAAATGGTTGAGCATTAAAAATCGACTTATGGGATGCTTAAGAACTCTTTTTGTTTAAAAAATCACTATCTATTTAAGATTCATCCATGCATATATCATTGTAAATCAACAATCAAACCTTGATTTTCGATTTATCTCTTTGCAAAGTCACTTGTAACTCGCCACCTATTTAGTTTAGCTAAATACATAAAACTAATAGTTCATTCAGCAATATTTCAATTTTGTATTTACCAATATTGATTCATTTTTGGGTAAAATGATTAATCAATAAGAGACAAAATACCATCGAATTTTAATTATAATAATATATGAAAATCGCAGCCCATGTTTTGGCGTATAATGTGAACAGATTTTTAGAGGCTGTTTTGAAAAACATCGAACCTCATGTTGATAAAATATATATAGCGCACGCCGAAAGACCTTTTGGATATCTAGCATCTTCCCGCCAAACTAAGATCAATCCAACCAGAATATCAGATATTGTTGCAGCTTCAACAAGCACTAAAATTGAAATCGTTCAGGGCGACTGGCTGACCGAGGAAGATATGCGAAATGCATGTTTAGACAGGGCAAAGGAGGAAGAATTTGATTGGTTTATTATTCAGGATGCTGATGAATTTTATACTGATGCCACATGGAATCAGATTAAAGAAATCCTAAAGACAAATAAGTCTGATGACCTTTTAAAAACAAACTGGTATAATTTCTGGAAGTCTCCGCATTATGTAATAGTAGATGAGAATGGCGGTATTAAAGAACCTAATGCGGGCTTTGCTTTACGTTGTTCTCCGGAAATAAAGTTTATACACAAACGGGTAAGCAATGCCAAAAGTGTAAGGGTGATTGACTGCCCGTGTTATCATTATGGCTACGTGTTGTCTGACGAAGAAATGACAGAAAAATTATCTACATGGAGCCACGCTCAAGAGGTAGATGCAGCAAAATGGTTAAAATATAAGTGGAAAAATTGGACCGAAAAAACGCGTTATTTACACACAACTAACCCGATGGCCTGGCCAAAGGCGATCAGATTTCCTTTACACCAGCCCGATTTTGCTGAACAATTTGCTATATCGATACAAACCAATGAGGTAAAGTTAGTTAGTGATTTGATAGGTGAAGGTTTATATAATCTTAACGTTAATAAACAGAAGTTGATTAAATCATTCAAAACAATCGTCAAAGCATCGTTAAAATCAATGAACATAAATAGAAAAACTCATTAATAACGGTGTCTCTTATATTTATGCTATCTGAAAATGGATTTTGATTTTATTATTATAGAGGGTGTTAAAAAATATTGTTCTAAATTTTATCCAAAAGGAATAAATGTCCAGTGCTAAGCGTGTGATTTCGGGGAGTTTGGCTTCATGGGTAAAAATTGGAATTACCATGCTTTCACAAATGGCTTTGGTACCGTTGTACCTGAGCAATTGGAGTATTAAAGTATATGCCGTGTGGCTGGCAATTCAGGCATTGGTGGGTGTATTAGCCACTTTAGATATTGGCCATCAGCAATTTGTGGGTTTTGAGTTTTTTAGCTTTAGTAGTGATGATAAAGAAGGCTTATCAAAGTTGCTTTGTTCTGCAACACTGGTAGGCATAATTTTAGGAGTAGTGCAAATAATCCTGATTGTTATACTTTGGTTTTCTGGAGCACTACCGAATTTATTGGGATCAAAAAACCTTGCCGATAATTTATTGATACATGACGCAGGTATCGTTTTACTATTACAGGGGATCTCGTGGCTTATTTGCGGAAGTGTTGGCGGCCTACTGGTAAGGGCGCTTGCACCGTTTGGCTATGCCCCACGTATGGCCTGGTGGGGGGTTTTCTCATCTATAGCTGCTTCCGCTGCCCCTGCCTTTGCGGTAGTATTGGGCGCTAATCTACTTTTAACCGGCTTCGTGGCGGCTTGTACTACTATAGCAACCAATATACCTCTGTATATTGATATGTTTAAACTGTTCCAAAAGGAAAAGATTGGTTATTATCCACCGTCTTTAAAAGAGGGTCTTAAAAATTTCGTTAAATCTTTGGCTATATCAGCCAGGGGGTTATTGGAAAACGCGCGCCAGCAGGGCTCGCGCTTAATATTAAACCCGCTTGCCGGCCCAACTGGTTTAGTGGCATATACAACCATGCGTACCGGAGCAAACATAGCATTACAAGGTTTAGGTACCATTACTAACCCCTTACTGCCTGAATTAATGCGTTTTTTACACAAACGCGATCAGGAAAGAAGCGAAACAGCCTTTGCCACAGTATGGATTGTAGTAGTGGCCCTCCTTGCTCCTGGTGTTGTTGTATTACAAGTAATAATTGAGCCCATTTTTGTAATATGGACAAGGGGTAAAATTCATTTTGACCCTTTGCTATTCGGCATCTTTTCTCAAAGCGTGCTTGTGTTTGCTGTTGCACAGCCTGCTATGGCAATAATGGAGGGCAAAAATTTATTAAAACCTCAGCTAACCTTATCAGCATTATCAGCAATTATAGTTGTTGGGGGCATTTATATATTAGTTCCAATTTTAGGGATTCGTGGGGCGGGCATCGCGTTGCTTGTTGCAGAAATAACTGCAACAATCGGCTATAGAAACGTTGCAAAAAGATGGTTGAAAGAAAATGGGCTGAAATGGCCCCAACTTTCATCTTCTACTGCAGTTAATTCAATTTGGTTGTCGGCAATTGCCATTACCTTGATGGTCGTATTCCCTAAATTCAAAGTTATAATCTTATGCATCTCAATAATAGCACTTTACTGGAACTGCTGGCGATATTGGAATATATTGCCAACCGTTGCTCAGGAACGTGCCAGGCAGATGTTTTACGGTGTGCTTAAGGCGGTAAAAATTATTAAAAATTAAATGTCATGGTTCAAAAACCCAGTATCTCTATTATAACGCCCGTTTGGAATGGGATGCCTTTTATACAAGAATGCGTAGAATCAGTAATTATGCAGGATTTTCAGGATTGGGAAATGCTTATTGGGGACAACTGTTCTGATGATGGCACACTTGAATACTTACAAGGACTTACCGATCCACGAATCAGACTTTTTGCACACGAAAATAATTTAGGGATTTTTGGTAATTTAAATTTTTTATTCTCCCAAGCCAGCTCACAGGTTAGTCAAATTCTCTGTGCAGATGATTACCTGGTAAATAAAACATCTCTTTTAAAAATTGTTGGTTATTGGCAAGAGGCGTCGCCCTCCATCGGAATTGCTATATTTAACCAAAGTTTAGCTCCTAATTGCCGTTTAACAGCACTCCAGAAAAGAATTTTGCCGGAAATTATAAATCCAACCGCATCAGACCTTTTGTTTTATTGCTTCGGCAATATAGCAGGTAACTTATCAAATGTATCCGTTCAAACTGATGTTGTAGCTAAAAATGGCGGCTTTAGAGAAGATCTCCCCTATTCGGGCGATTTTGAATTTTGGAGCAGAGCAGCAACAGGAGTTGCTATTTCTATTCAGAAGGAATTTGTAATTAACGTAAGGCGCCATCCCGGTGTAGCCTCCAATTATCTTAACAGAAAAGGCGAATTGATTCGGCAAAACGCGGTAATTATCAATTATATATATAACAAACTGATTCAAAAGTTCCCGAATGCGCATTTTGCTTTGCGGCTTCATGGAACGTTAAATTATGATGCTTTACAGCGGGACGCAGCGGTAAAATTATTATTGAAAGGAAAGAGAGAATATATGAACAGGCTGAATGATGTAACGAGGAGCGCACCCTTTTCTATGTCGTTTATAACATGTTGGTGGCTCTTTATTATTTCGGCAGGAGGTCGATTAGGACGTGCGACCGTTGCAAAATACTTATACAATAAATGTTCAACATACAATATATAAATCAGGATTTACATATTGTAATAACGAGTGTCAGGAGTTGCCTTTTGTTGAAATACAGGATAAAATAATATTGTTTTTTTGATGGGAATTCGATTCAACAAGGAAGGAAAAGAAGGGAGATTTGGTGGTGTTTTAAATTCTATTGCCGTACCCCAAGAACCTTCTTTTATTAATACCTTTTCAAAAGGCTCATGGAAAGTGCTTTTGTTTTTTTCTTTCTTCCAGCTTTTTTTCTTCCATAACGCAGCTAATTTATTTGCCGTAGCTATTGTATTATTAAATTGGTTGGTGCTTACAAAGTTTCTTCTTCGACCCATAAATTTTAGTTATTATCCGCTTTCTACCTTCCTGATTTTAGGCTTTTGTTTAACACAGTTTTATTTTCCCTTAGTATTTACACTTATAGAAGGTAAGCCAGTTGTTTACAATCTGATACGTCCTTTTGACGTATTTGTTCATTTAATTTTAGTATTCTTTGTTTCGATAATAGCCCATGCTGCCTATACTATGTATTTAGGAAAACCTGGGTTACGAAAACAATCTATTTTACGCCATTTTGGCTTATTCAGCCCAAGAACTGAAAAACAAATATGGCTTATTGGCTTTATCGGGCTTTCGGCAGTAATGTTTACGCGTTTATTTGCGGCTGCCTCTGCCAATGTAATTCTTAATAAATTTGTAATGGGCTTTATGCCTTTTATGTATGCTCCATTTCTTATTCCGCTTTCTCCTTTATTTGGCGTCAAATATTCAAAAAGTAAAACGCTAACAATACAGCTGATAGTTTATACTATTGCTGTTTTTGTATTAGGTATTATTGGCAATAGTCGGGGGGCATTGGTATCGGGCCTCACTGCTTTGGGTTTCAGTTATTTTTTAGGTATGTTGATGGGCGCGGTTCATTTCAAAATCATTACATTTCGTAATGTAATGATTGGCGCTTTTGCTATTTGGTTTATTACCGGGCCATTATCTGATTTAAGCATTGCAATGCTTGTAGTACGAGGTACCCGCACTGAAATATCGTCAACAGAGCTCCTTAACCAAACATTGGAAACCTACAAGGACAAAGAGACACTTAAAAAATATAAAGCTGAAACCAGTAAGTCCGAAACATCAGATATATGGGATGAAGGCTATTTGGACAATATTTTTTTAGCAAGGTTTTGTAATTTAAAATTTAATGATAATTCAATTGATGGTGCATTGCGAATAAGTGATGAAAACCGAGCTGTATTTCAGAATATTCAGATAGATAGGCTATTAAGCATTCTACCGACGCCTTTATTAAGGGTATTTAATATCAATGTAAATAAAGAGTGGGTTATCGCGAGTTCTCTTGGAGATCAATTATTTTCATTTACTGATGGTGATGAAAATTCGATTGGCGGCTTCAGAACTGGTTCCTTTGAGGGTACCGGTTTTGCAGCTTTTGGTTGGTGGTATTTGCTTATTTTTGGAGTTGGGATGGTGCCGGTTTTTTTCTTATTTGATAAATTATTTATCAGAATAAAGATTCCTGCGGCTTCGCCTGAGCAATCGCCCCATTTTGAATCGCGAATTAGCTTATGTGCATTATTAGTTATTAATACAATCTTTCAATTTTTGACGATGGAGGGTACGCTGGAAATTTACTCCTATCTCCTCCGTGGCTGGATTCAAACCGTGCTGCTGTATTTGCTTGTTTGCAGGCTGTCAAGAATTTTTTCAACATTGTAGCTATACAATAGAAAGGTTAACAGAAATAACAACACCCTATAAAACATATAGAGTTGTTAAAGAAATTTATTTCAATGAAGGTAACACAGATATCAATCGGCAGATTTCATCATTTTCATTTAGCCCGGCAGTTGGAAAAGCATAACTTGCTTGATCGTATCTGGACGGGGTATCCAAAGTTCAAATTGAAGGATGAAGAAGGAATCCCCATAGAAAAAATTAAAAGTTTTCCGTGGCTTCATACCCCTTATATGATGCGAAACCGGATAGGTATTGGCAATTGGCATTGGCTTAATCGCGAATGGTCCTGGCTGGCGCAAAATACTTTGGATCTTAAAGTATCTAAAAACATCAACCAACCTTCTATCGTCGTCGCCTTATCCGGCAGTGGATTACATTCAGGAACAAAGGCACAAAAAAAAGGCGGATATTATATTTGTGATCGTGGATCTTCCCATATCAGATTTCAAGATGAAATACTTAAGGAAGAATATTTAAGATGGGGATTAATATTTGAAGATATAGACCCTCGTATATTAGCAAAAGAAGAAGCTGAATATGAGCAATCAAACATAATTACTGTTCCATCTGAATTTGTAAAGCAATCATTTATCAAAAAAGGTGTATCTGAAAAAAAAATTGCAAAGGTAATTTATGGTGCAAGGATTAACCGTTTTAGTAAAATTGCTGAGCCCTCAGAGCAAATTTTTAGAGTTCTTTGGGTGGGATCAATTTGTTTGCGGAAAGGTTTTTTTGATGTCCTCAAAGCCTTTCAATTATTAAAACACCCCAAAAAAGAATTATTGGTAATAGGAGGAATAGCTACAGAAATTGAAGCATTACTCCCTTCATGGAATCTGGACAACGTTATTTTTAAAGGGAATGTACCGAATGACCAATTACCATATATATATAGCACAGCCCATGTATTTGTTTTAGCTAGTATTGAGGAAGGGCTTGCGATGGTACAAGGTGAGGCGTTGGCTTGCGGCTGTCCTGTTATTGCAACAAACAATACAGGCTCCGAAGATCTATATAACGACGAAATTGAAGGATTTATCGTACCTATTAGGTCACCCGCCATTATAGCTGAAAAGCTTCAACAATTGGCAGACGATAAAGTATTGAGGCTGCAAATGTCTTTCGCCGCCGAGCAAAAGATGAAAAACATTGGGGGATGGGATAATTATGGAACTAATTTTAAAAATATAATTGATACCCTTCCTTAAAGCCAATTGCAAGTGAAGAGTTGCTTCAATCCTGAATTATATATTAGCCACTGGTTTATAGAAATATGAAAATAGTTTTTGCTGCACATCTTAATAACCCCGGCGCTTCAGGCCATCAAAGGCTTTGGGCTCTGCAGCAATGCGGTTTAGATGTGATTATATTTAATACGCAAAAATACGCTTCGCCGCTTGGAAAGTGGGCCGAGCCTTTTGCAAAAATCTTGCAGACCCCCAGGTTCAGACAAAATTCATCCGCGCTGGAAACAGATCTTATCCAATGTTGCAGGGATAATAAACCGGATGTTGTGTGGTTAGAATGGCCCAGAGAAATTCAGCCAACTGTGTTAAAAGAAATACAAGAAATCAATCCCAGGCCTTATTTAATTTCTATTCAGGATGATAATCCATGGGGTGACAGATTTGGTGATAAATGGATGTGGAAAGATTATTTTAAGTTAATACCTTATTTCGATCTGCATTTGGTTAAACGCTCAAGCGATATTGAAAATTTACGGTTACTGGGGGCAAAAAAAATTCGATTTTGGGAACACGGAATATATAGCCCTTTATATCATCCACCTAAAAACGGTTTAGTTGAAAAAAAGTATCCTGTAAGCTTTGTGGGTACTTGTATGGATAAAAGAGGAGCATTTATTGAGCGGTTATTAAATGATGGCATCGACATACATATTTTTGGCCAATTATGGAAAAAACGTGCCGGTGACTTAGTGCGCAGGTTTCCTGATAACTTTCATCCTGCTGTTTGGGGTGAGGCATATGCGGATATTATTCGTTGTTCCGTCATTTCACTATGTACTGTATCAGATTCCAACCACGATGAATGGACCATGCGATCATACGAGATTCCTGGATGCGCTACAGCGGCTTTAGTTCGCAGAACTCCGGCGCATGAAAAAATGTTCGTTGACCGAGAAACAGCTTTCTTTTATAATAACGAAGCCGAATGCTCATCAATTATTAAGTGTGTTTTATCGCAGCCAAATCTGGCAACCGAAGTAGGGAAGCGAGCATATCAGGTTTTCAAAAATAATAATTGGATGATTGAGAATAGGATGCATGAATTGTTAGTAGAGTTGTTTAATTAAATAGAATAGGTTAGTTCCGGTCCCCATAATATTGATATTTTGAGGGCTATTGTTGATTGATACTAACAATATTTGAGATATTCTATAAAATATTAGATATCTTTTTTTAACTCAATCATGCTGTTCTTATAATGATTTTTTTATTTAGGTAATGCAAAAAGCAGACATTTCACGATCAAATTTTATTCATTTATTACGATGGACATCCGCATTTCTGGTGGTATTTAGTCATTTGCGATCAATTCTATTTAAGGATTTTCCCCTAATTACACATAAAGGTTATT
>JABDEQ010000022.1 GCA_013286985.1 Bacteroidota bacterium
TCTGCGGCAAAAAGTATACCCGCTTTTCAAATTTATGACCCAACAGCCGTAGGAGGATATGCAGGGCCTACAGGATCAGTAATCAACGTTGAAAACCCTGTTGCACAGTTATACCTGGAACAAAGCACCACCCGTACCAATAGTGCTTTAATCAATACTTTTGGTCAGGTTGATATAGTAAAAGGCTTTTATTATAAAATCAATTTTGGATACACCGATTACCTTACCCATGATTTTGATTATAAGCCACGCTACCAGGTTATATCCGGTTTCATCAACAATACCTTTCTGATCAAGGTATCCTCCCGAAACACTATAAGTAGTGCCTTTGCCGCCGCCGCTGATATTCAGTTCGTAGTTTTGAATAGGCGCTGTGCGATAAATTGCATTTTGCCAGTCGGTACTCGGGCCTAATGAGTCGGGCTTGTTAGCAAGTGGTAACCTCGCTACGCCTGCATTGTCATGCATGGCATTATCCACTTGTCCCCATTGCGTTGCATTTAATACGCTGAGTTTTTTCTGGATACTCTGAACGCCGTAATACGAATCGAATGAGATGGAGGTTTGGTTGCCCGAACCTGATTTTGTTGTAACCAAAACCACGCCATTGGCAGCCCGTGTACCATAAATAGCAGCTGCCGATGCATCTTTAAGTACAGATATGCTTGCTATATCGCCCGGCGCTATATTGCTTATGCTGCTTACATACATACCATCCACCACATAAAGCGGAGTGGTGTTATTAATTGTACCCACACCACGCACTAATATGGACATGCCTGAACCCGGCGCGCCGCCCGCTGATTCTACATCAACACCCGCTAACTTACCCTGAAGGGCCTTATCAACAGAACTTGAACCGGCTGTTACCAGGTCCTTAGCCTGCACGGATGCTACGGCTCCGGTTAAGTCTGATTTTTTTATAGTTCCATAGCCAATTACTACTATCTCATTAAGCTTTGATTCATCGAGCTTCATGTGAATAGTCATTGACTTATCGGGCACCACAACCGCTTCCTGGGTTGTGTAACCGACGAACGAAAACACGAGCACTGCATTAGCGTTGGGCACATCTATCTTAAACTGGCCCTGGTTATCAGTCACCGCACCAACAGCGCTACCTTTAAGTTTTACGGTAACGCCTGGTAATGGGAGGTTCTTTTCGTCCAATACCTGCCCGGTTATGCTTAACACTACGGCCTGCACCGGTAACACTGCAGGAGTATTGGTTTTATTTTCCTGCTTGTTAATGAAAATGGTGTTTTGGATAATTACATAATTTAACTGCTCATCTTTTAAACACTTGTTTAATGTTTCGTTAATTGAGGCATCTTTAATATTTACAGTTATTGTTTTGTTTTTGATATCTTTTGATTCGTAAAAAAAGACATAGCCCGACTGCTGATTAATTAAACTCAGTACCTTTTTTAGAGGGACATCGGTCTCGTTAATATTAATTTTTTGACTAAATACTTTGGCGCTACATTGTAGAAAGGTAATTAGTAAGATAAAAGTCGTCAGCTTCATAACCAATAAGGTTTTTTGGGGCAGCCACGGTTTATTGATGGCTTTTAAAATAACATTTAAAGTCATACTTTTGATATGTTTGAGTTAATACACAATTTGCTGAAATGAATTTGTTGTCCTGAAAAGGAGGTTACTCAAATACGCGTGCCCTGATAGCCGTCGGGGTACGCATTTTTAATTAACCTGTAAGTGAGGCAATTGCCTTAAAGTCTCATTTGTATCTTTTTTCTCATAATTGATTTGGTTTAATTAATTGGATTGAATGGATATGGTTTACGGTTTTATAATAATGGTTTTGTTTTCGATGTGATAGGTTATCTTCTCGAAACTTAAAATGGCCAATAATTTGGAAGCATCAATATTTTTGGATATTTCGCCCGAAAACTCTCTTTGCGGTATTTCGCCTTCGTATTTTATATCAACATTGTACCAGCGGGCCAACTGGCGCATCACGCTTTTAATGTCATCGTCTTTAAAATAAAAGAAGCCATTTTTCCAGGCTACGGCTTCATTTACATCTACTTTAGCTATACTCATAGCACCATCCTTCAACATTACCTGCTCATTTGGCTTTATGGTTTTGCTTATGCCGTTTGATTGTACTTTAACCGAGCCTTCCAGCAGCGTAGTTTTAGCGGCAGGTTCGTCGGCATAAGCGTTTACATTAAAGTGGGTGCCTAAAACTTCAACAATTTGCCCGTTTGATATTACCCTGAATGGTTTATGCTGATTGTGGGCAACTTCAAAATACGCCTCTCCCGAAAGTTCAATTTCGCGTTTATTACCCGTAAAGGTTACCGGATATTTTAAAGAAGAGGCCGAGTTTAGCCAAACCTTTGTACCATCGCTCAGTACCAGTTGGTACTGCCCTCCGCGTGGGGTAATTACGGTATTAAAAGCGTTAACCTGTTGTTCTACGCTTACCCCGTTGCGTGTATAGGTAATTTGGCCATTTGCCTTTTTGTTTATTTTTACCCCTTTATCATTAGCCAGTTCTCCTTTTTTGGCATCAGTTAATGCAATTGAACTTCCGTCAGATAAAATAAGTATGGCTTTATTGCCTCCTGGCGGGATAGGCTGAAGAGTATGTATCGGTTTTATAGTTGCAGTTTGTTTTTTATCAGCAGTAAATGACCTGAATAGTGTCAATGATACAATTATAAAACCGGACACAGCGGCAGCTACCTTTAGGTATCGAAAGTAGTTGTGTTTTGCCCTGGGGCGTATTTTAACCAATAATTTTAATAAATTATCCTGCTGGCTATCCTCCAATTGCTGGTCATCGATATCAGGCAATTGGGCATTTTTTGAATAGTTTACATACCAGCTTTCAACCAAAGCTTTTTCATCATCGGTTACATTACCGGCTAAATACCGGTTCAATAAGTCTGCTGCGTCTTTTTTAGACATAATTGGTAGCGGAGCTGATGCCCCTGATTATGCTATATGCACCTAAGTACGCCGCTGGGAGTAGATGAATCAGAAAAAAAATGAAAAAAATTTGCCTGATAGTTTTAGTCGTAAAACTTTTAAGGAATTATTTACCTGTTTTTTAACAGTGTGCGTACTAATCTGCAATTGTTCGGCTATTTCCTGGTGCGAAAGATTGCCATTTCTACTCATTTCAAACACCTGGCGCATTTTAGGAGGCAATTGAGATACCTCGGCCTCAATTATAGCAGTTAATTGTTTCAGGCATATGCTTTCATCAGTTTCGGGCTGATGGTTGTTGATGAATGATTGCAGTGATGAGATATACTTTTGTTTAATTTTACTATGCCTGAAATTATTGAGCATCTTATTTCGTACGGCTGTATACAAATAAGCAGCAATATTTTCGGCAGGATCAATATACTGGCGGTTATGCCACAGATAAATAAAAACATCCTGCAATATGTCTTCAATTTCCTGTTCATCGGCAAGGTTTTTATAGGCGTGCCGGTACAGTATACCGTAATACCTATTGTGAATTTCGGTAAAAGCAAGCTCGTCGCTATCCTTTAACCGGTGCGCTAACTCCTGATCCGTATGAATCTTGTAACATGGCATTAATTGGTAAACAACAGGTTTGTTACAAACATATATAGTTTTATTGCCAATATCAAGTACTTAATTTGCACATGCAAAAACAAGGTATTTTTTACATATATTATTGATATAAAGCACTTTGCATTGCATACAACCTGATTAAATACTTCCTTGTGCACAATCTTTCGGCTGTTTTTTTATTTTTTTAGATGTCAACGATACATTTTTAAATGCTCCGAGCTAAATATCCACCCGTTCCCCTCCTCCGCCCCTCCAGGCATGTTACCTGATGGACGGGTACTTAAATAAGCCTGGTTTAACTGCAGCGTCACTCAATCTCCAATGTCAATAAAAAAGTTTATTTTGTATTTTTATCTTATCGATAATGAAAAGAACGTCATTAACGATAACCCTAACAACTATGGAAACAAACAAAATTGAAAACAAACAAAATGACGCCACTCCTCGCCCTTTTGCTCAAACGTTTTTCCACGGCACAAAGGCTGACTTAAAGATTGGCGACTTTATTGAAATTGGTATTAACTCAAACTACGGACAAAAAAACAAAGCGAAATACATTTATCTTACCGCTACGCTTGATGCTGCTATTTGGGGTGCTGAACTTGCTTTAGGCGACGCGCGTGAAAGAATATATTTAGTAGAACCAACCGGCTCAATTGAGGACGACCCCAATTTAACAGACAAAAAATTCCCGGGTAATCCAACAATGTCGTACCGCTCAAAAGATCCGTTTAAGATTGTTGGCGAGATTACTATCTGGCAGGGACACTCACAGGAACAAGTCGCAACAATGAAAGGTGGAGTGGCAAAATTGAAGGAACAAGGTATTGAAGCTATAGAGGATTGAAAAAGGGCTTTTTATAAGAGACAATCAATATCTAAAATTATGCTGAAGCCAATTTTCCCGATCTGGCTATCAATGAGATTGATGCCGCAAGCCACCAAATGGCTTGTATGCCGGCAATTGCAGTTACCCACATTGGGAGAACCAGTTGCAGCAAAAAAACCATCCCGATTACGCCAAACGCAATCCCGAGGAAAAATGCAGAATACGAGAACATACGATGCAAAACATTTGCTCTATACAAAACAGCTCCCAACGCAATAAAAAGCGTTGGAGCAGCCACAATAAAATAAAGATGCTGTACAGCATGAATAGCATTTAAATTGATCACAATACCAATTTTGGGTGATATAAAAACAACCGCAATATAAAATGTAATTTCAATAAGGCTAACAATCATTAATACCACCGCACCAAACATAGTCATCCAGCCGGCGAGCGAATTTGTGGCCCCGGAAAGTTTAACAAGTGAAAAAGCAAAAAGCACGATCAGAACCGGCGCAATTGCCTGAAGCCATGCCCCCCATAAGATAGCAGCGTAATAGTGGTTTCCGAATTCAATTAATTGATTGAGTGTGGCATTAGGCGCCGGACCCGGATTAATGTTAAACGAAATGATCAGCAGAACAACTCCCATAATGCCGCTGCATCCGCTAAGCACGCAAAACTTTCTTGAAGTGTTGTTTAGAGTTATCATCGCTGGCTGATTTTAATAATTATAGTTTGTTTATCTCCGCCTATTTAAGTCACGCTTATATAAAACTAAGTTTTGAATGCCAATACTCAAAATTAAATACCGGCCACTACAGCATCATATGCTTAAACGCATCTAAAATAATTACTTTATTACCAAGCCCCTATTTCATAGTTCAATCGATAATATTTAAATTCCGACGTATACTACCACAGGTTGTTTAATAACAACCATAAGTAGCATAATTACAACTAATAGTGGCTGTATTTTTTATGATTATGGAAATGAGGCCGAATATCTTTGTGGTGTCAAAAAAACAAAAAGATAGTATTATGGAAACTAAGATGATCGGCAGCAAAATTGCCGAAGCACGAAAGAAATTCAATATTTCTCAAGCAGACCTTGCCGGACGACTGTTTATCAGCCCGCAAGCAGTGGGAAAGTGGGAACGCGGAGAATCAATGCCGGATATCATTACTTTAAATCGCCTCGCGGAAATTCTGGCTGTCGACCTGAACTATTTTTCAGAAAACTTCCCCCCTGCTGATGACACAGCTTTTAAGATGACCATTGACAACATGGAGCAACCGGTACAGGAAGCTGCAAACCTATCTGGCCCGCCGGAACGGGAGCTGCTGACAAACTTTAGCGGGAGCAACCTTTCCAATACTGACTTCGCCGGCGTTATAGCACATAAAAGGAAATTTAACGGGAGTGCGTTGCGCGGCGCTAACTTTGCGGGCGCAGATTTAACCGGCAGCTCGTTTACGGGCAGTGATGTAGGTGAAGCCAATTTCGATGGAACGAATCTGACAGACTGTGCCCTATCCGCCATTGACCTCACGGATGCGAGCTTCAACAAGACCATTCTTGTACGCACGGAATTCAGTAAATCAGGGCTGACCGGGGTAAAATTTACAGATGCAAAAATGATCGACGTTAAGCTAACCATGACCGACCTTAGAAAAACAGTCTTTGAAAACTGCAGCTTTAACGGTGTAGACTTTAAGTATTCTGATTTGCGGGGCATATGCTTTGATGGGCAAACCTTTACAGATGTATGGTTTGACAAGACGGCGCTGAACGAAGCTACATTTAAGGGCGCAACACTTAAAAATGTATCTTTTCGTCCTGCGTATGCCTTGACTAATAAATATTATCGTGGCCTCAAAACCATTTGCTTTGACGATGCGACGATGGATAAGCTAACCTACGCCGCACTTAAAGGCATCGGGGTCGATTTGCCAAAGGTTACAATTCTATAAGGAAGTAAATGCTTTATTATAAACGCTCTTCGCGGAGCCTGATTTTAAGGGAGAAGATACCTATAGTCGTATAAATAATATCCTCTCTTTTTCATTTTACTGCCGCGTAAAAAAATTATTACCTTTAAGCAAATCTTACAGTTTATGAATAAAGTATTTTATCTGTGTGTAGCGTTAGTTGTTTTGAGCGCATGGAAGTATCAGGATGGTCACAAGAAAACTTTTATTGATGTAGCCGGAATTGACTCCCTGACAAAACCCGGCGACAATTTCTTTCGCTATGTTAACGGGCGCTGGTATGACACTGCTAAAATTGCCGGCGATCAATCAGGTGTAGGTTCATATAGTTTCATGAACATCCCCCAAAAGCAACTGTTGCAAAACATTCTGGACAGTGTTTCAAAAACCAAGAACAATATGGGAAGCGTTGAACAGAAGGTAGGTGACTTTTACGCTTCCGGCATGGATATGGCTACTATTAATCAACGTGGGTACCAACCCATTAAGCCAATACTTGCGCGTATTGATGCTATTAACGATATACCATCGCTGATCAAATTTGTAGCAGCAGAACTAAAAACTGGAAATAGTTCGGTTATTAGCTTTGGTATTTATCCCGACAACAAAAACAGCAGCATCAACATTGCCCATGTTTCTCAAACTGGTATTGGTTTACCTGAAAGGGATTATTATTTTAAAACAGATTCATCTACACTCCAAATTCAGCAAGCCTATAAAAAATACATTAGCACCTTATTTCAATTAACCGGGAGTGATGTTGCCGCAGCTACTAAGGATGCAGATATTACTTACAGCATCGAAAAACAAAATGCCGCATCGCATAAAACAAATATTGAACTAAGAGATGTAAAAGCAAATTACCATAAAATAGCGGTTGCATCCATCAGCAAAACACAAGCTAATATAGATTGGGAAACATTGCTTGCCGACTTAGGTGCAACAACCGATTCTATTGATATGGCCCAACCTGCTTATTACGATAAGTTAAATGAACAATTGAAAGCAATATCTATAAATGACTGGAAAATATATTTAAAAGCAAGCACCCTCCAAAACTACGCCGAAACGCTTAGTAAACCATTTGTAGATGCCTCATTTGAGTTTAATAAAGTATTATCGGGACAAGCCACACAAAAATCCCGCAGACAGATCATGACCGAAAACGTTGACAGTTATTTAGGGCAGGCTTTAGGGCAATTATATGTAAAACGATATTTTAATGAGGATGCAAAAAAACGTGTGCTTGCATTGGTAAACAATTTGCAAAAATCGTTCGAAAACAGGATCAATCATTTGGATTGGATGAGTGACAGCACCAAACAAAAAGCAAAAGAAAAATTATACGCTATTACCAAAAAAATAGGTTACCCGGATAAATGGCGCAATTATGATAAGGTGCAGATTACCAGAACCAAATACTTTGAAAACATCCTGTCGCTTAACCAAAACAGTTATAATTTTGAATTGGCGAAATTGAACAAGCCGGTTGATAGAACAGAATGGGGTACAACACCATCTACAGTTACGGCTTACTATAATCCATCGTTTAATGAAGTTGTTTTCCCCGCCGGTATTTTGCAATTCCCTTATTTTGATTTTTCGGCAGATGATGCCATCAACTATGGCGGCATAGGGATGGTGATTGGCCATGAAATGACACATGCCTTTGATGACCAGGGCGCGCAATATGATAAGGAGGGTAACGTAAAAAACTGGTGGACAAAGGAAGATTATCAAAAGTTCAGGGAGAAAACAAAACAGTTAGCTGATTTATATAGTTCATTTACCGTTTTAGATACTGTTCATATAAAGGGAGCCTTGACATTGGGTGAAAATACCGCCGATAATGGTGGTATTGCTATTGCCTATGATGCATTTAAGATGACGGAACAGGGAAAAGGAAATGTTAAAATTGATGGCTTTACGCCGGACCAGCGCTTCTTTTTGTCTATTGCCAGAATATGGAGGGTAAAAACACGAGATGCGTTTCTCAGGACCTACGTGAACACCAATCCGCATTCACCGGCCATGTGGCGTGTAAATGGCCCACTAATGAATTTTGAACCGTTTTACAAGGCATTTAATGTACAGCCGGGCGATAAAAATTACAAACCAGAAAACCAAAGAGTAAAGATTTGGTAATTCATTGGATATTTAATCTGGCTTATTTTCAAACGAAATTTGGCAAACATTATAAACAAAAGACCCTGCATGCAGGGTCTTTTTGTTTATGGCGGAGAAAGGGAGCATAATCGAACACCTTGTGTCCTCACTAACATTTCTAGATGGTTTAACCACTAGCAACATTAATCAGAGATTAAGGAAATCCATTAGAATACTTGATAAGTTATTTACTACGAATGTTTATATTTAAAAATGATAAATGACAAACTTTTAGTTGCATTTATTGCAGGTTTCTTTACTTTGGCAGCAAGCATCATTGCGGCAGTTATTGCATACATCATACAAAAGCGCCTTGAACGTATTAAACAGAATGCAAACTTAAAAGTACAAGCATATGTTGATTACATAAAAGGTATTGCTGGAGTAGCGGCAGGTCCCAATATAGATAAACATAAGATGGCTGAGTTCAATTCGTTGATTTTAGATGCAAAAATGAGAATAGCAATGTATGGAAGTCCAGATGCAGTAAAAACACTAGCTAACTTTTGTGCCAACGGAAATGAAATGAGCGGTAGAGATGGTATACACAGATTTCTGACAGCTATAGCTATTATGAGGAGAGATTTCGATAAAAGTGAGATAAGCGAGGATGATCTATACAGGTTGTTGTACAAAGCCCATCCGTCACATTAACATCTAATCATAAACTGGTCGAAGTTTAGCGTGAGCGTAACTTCGTCCTCCAATTTAGCAAGCATTCTACTTGCTAAAAAAAGCCTAAAATAAATACTTTATCGCAAACGCTCTTCCCGAACCCGATTTGAGATAACGTTCAAATTCATACGCCTTATACCTATCGGGAAAAGAGCAACACCAAACTAATTTTAACGGAAGATGTGATTTGGTGAACGTAACACGCCCTTTTTTGTGACGGGAAAATCTCTCTTTAAGGTTTACGGTACACCCAACATAATGCTTACCATTATTAAGCTCAAGGATATAGACATAGTACCACATAATAAGGTTTCCGGTTGGCGGCTAAAATAAAAAAAGCCCGATGAAACATAAAATCTCATCGGGCTTTAAATTTTCTTTTTTTCACAAACTGCTGGCGAGGTTCTCCCCAAACATTCTGCTCGGCGAGCGAAGCCAGCCTTCGCAGTCTACTGGCGGATTTCATCCGCCGTAGCCAGCTTCGGCTGGCGAAGGCGGAGAGAGAGGGATTCGAACCCTCGGTACCGTTGCCAGTACGACAGTTTAGCAAACTGTTCCTTTCGGCCACTCAGGCATCTCTCCGTATTTTATTTCTATAGTCCCTTTTTTTCGGGATTGCAAATATAGCAATTAGGTTATGCCGTCAAAAAAAAAAGTGTTTTTTCTAGTAATCTATTCTTACGTGGTAAATACTCATCAGCATTCGTTTAAAAATAGTTTTTATCGTTTCAATATCTTTCAACGTTATATTACTGTCTTTCAACTGGTTCTGATCAAGTTTGTATTTTACAATGCGGTCAACCAGGTTGCTTATCGAAGCTTCGTCGGGTTCTTTTAATGCTCTTGAAGCAGCCTCAACCGAGTCGGCAAGCATCAAAACACCGCCTTCTTTTGAGAAAGGTACCGGTCCCGGATACCTGAAAGTGTTCTCATCAACGAATTTTTCGGGGAAATTTTTCAAAAACGACTGGTAAAAATAATCGGCCCGGGTATCACCGTGATGCGTTCGTATAAAGTCAATCACAATTTCGGGCAGATTGGCTTTCCGCGCCATTTCAATGCCCTTGCTCACATGCCTGATGATGATCTGCGCACTCTCCTGGTACGACAACTTATCATGCGGATTAAAACCCGGACTTTGGTTCTCAATAAAATATAGCGGATTTTCAATTTTGCCAATATCATGATACAAGGCTCCTGCCCTAACCAGTAAAGCATTGCCACCTATGGAGTAAATAGCATTTTCGGCCAGGTTGGCCACCTGTAATGAATGCTGAAAGGTGCCGGGGGCAGTAAAGGCCATTTCGCGCAGTAAAGGCGCGTTGGTATTGGTGAGCTCAATAAGGGTAATATCTGATGTAATGGCAAATATCTTCTCAAAAATGTAAATCAACGGGTAAGCCAGCAGCGTGAGCAGCACACTCACCACAAAGGGAACGAAGTCCATCAAGTCAAAATTCCTGAAACTACCCTCGCGGATCAGCGATATCCCCAAAAAAGCAACAAAATAACTGACCGTAATAATCAGTGCCGATATCAGGAACTGCTCGCGTCTGATCAGATTTTTTATACTATAAATAGAAACCATACCCGCGGTGATCTCAAAATAAGCAAATTCAAAGCTGTTGGGCACAAAAAAACCGGCAATTAATACCACCAGCAAGTGTATGTTGAGCGCCAAACGTGTATCAAACAAAATCCGGATGATGATGGGAACTATACAGTACGGTATAAAATACAGGTTGGGCAACTGTAGCTTAATAGCCAATGAAAGCGTGCCCAGCATGGCAGTAATTACCAGTAAAATTAAACTCACCAAACGGTTATCTTCATAAATATCCTTACGGAACAAGTATAAAAACACCATCAGCAAGGTAATGGCAATGGCTACCAGCAAAAACTGTCCCAGCAACACCAGTCGCCGGTCGCCGTTTATCCGGGCGTTGTCTTCAAATGCCTTTTTGAACGATTGCAGTTTCTGATAAACTTCATCACTCACAACAGAACCTTTTGAAATTATAACCTCACCTTTCTGCACCATGCCCCTTGTTGTCGAAAGGCCATCCAACACCTCTTTTTCCAGGCGCGATGTTAATTTATTATCATAGCTCAAATTATACTGCAAACGGTTGCTGAGCAGATCCAGCAAAAAGGCTTTGTCAATATCTGTGCGTGCACTTAATACTTTGTCGCAATAGGCCAACGCTTTCTCTTTGGTAAATAAGTCGGTCGTATTTTTATCCGTAGCAACATTTTTATTTAAAATAGTGACAGAATAATTCTCGGAACCTTGCTGATACTTGGCATTAAGCATCAAAATGCCCCTGTTATAAATTTCATTTAACAGGTTGCTTCCGGCAGCAATATAATTGGCTTTCTGCCTGTTGTTAAATCCCGAATTGTGCCACTTTATTTCCAGGTCATTTTTAAAACCATCTATTTCATGGCCGCCCATATCTTCATCTAACTGGTAAATGGGTGTAATACTGCCAAGCGCAGTTTTCTGATCGGCCTCAATTTCCTCGGGGGTTTTTAATATGGCAAAATTATAGGGCGATATCAGCTCCTTTTGATTCCATATCCGTCCTTTTTCAATATCGTAACTAAATTTCGCCTGTTTTGGAAGTGTAAAAACAATTACACAAACGCTGGCCAGCATCATAAAAAACTTAAGATTACGGGAGTATTTCCGTAAAATAGCCTTTTGGCGCGTTGAAGATAATTTTGCCATCTATGTTTGTAACCCCGCAAAAATAATATAAGTTTCTGTTATAAGCAGTTTTTCTTATTGATGGGGCCTTTGCTAAATTAAAAAATGAATTTCCATACAATATTTACGATGCATGCATAGTAAATATATTAACTTTGTCGTCCGCTTTTAATATTATTTTATGAGAGAAGTAGTAATTGTTTCAGCAACCCGTACCCCTATCGGTAGTTTCGGAGGTAGTTTAGCCAGTTTATCGGCCACGCAACTTGGCGCGGTAGTTATAAAATCGGCCATTGAAAAAGCCGGTCTTAAAGCTGACCAAATACAAGAGGTTTATATGGGCAATGTATTATCGGCCAATTTGGGGCAGGCACCGGCAACCCAGGCGGCCATATTTGCCGGTTTACCCTATTTACCGGCCACTACCATTAATAAAGTATGTGCATCGGGGATGAAAGCTATTATGCTGGCGGCCCAAAGTATAGCACTGGGTCAAAATGATATTGTTTTGGCAGGCGGTATGGAAAGCATGAGCAATGTGCCCTATTACCTGGATAAGGCCCGCAATGGATACAGACTTGGCAATGGACAACTAACCGACGGACTGATAAAAGATGGTTTATGGGATGTTTATAATGATTATCACATGGGCTCGGCAGCCGAATTATGCGCTGCAGAATGCAATATAAGCCGCGAGGATCAGGATACATTTGCCATTGAATCATATAAAAGAGCACAAAAGGCGCAGGGGGATGGTAAATTTAAAGAAGAGATTACTCCCGTTGAATTAAAAGACAAAAAAGGCGACATCACTTTATTTGCTGATGACGAAGAACCCAATGCCGTTAAGTTTGATAAAATTCCGGGTTTAAAACCTGTATTTAAAAAAGACGGTACAGTTACCGCAGCTAATGCATCAACATTAAATGATGGTGCTGCCGCCTTGATTTTAATGAGCAAAGAAAAAGCAGAAGAACTTGGCATAAAGCCATTAGCTAAAATAGTTTCTTATGCTGATGCACAACAGGCACCGGAGTGGTTCACCACAGCGCCTTCAAAGGCTATTCCTTTGGCACTGCACAGAGCAGGTTTATCAACCCAGCAAATAGATTATTTTGAAATTAACGAAGCTTTTTCTGTTGTTTCCATCGCCAATAATCAGCTTTTAAAAATTGATGCGGCAAAGGTGAATGTCAACGGGGGTGCCGTGGCTTTAGGGCATCCGCTGGGTGCTTCGGGAGCCCGCATCATAGTAACTTTACTTAGTGTATTGAACCAAAATAACCGAAAATACGGCGCTGCCGGAATTTGTAATGGCGGAGGCGGAGCAAGCGCAATGGTTATTGAAAATTTGCGTTAATTAGTAACATGAAAAAGTTATTGATTATTTGTTTTTTACCGGCCCTTATGCCCTGTTTTATTTTCGCCCAAAAACCTGACGAGAGTCCTACCGTCAAAAAATTGCATCTGTACGAAGATACCCTGAAACAATTGGGCAAACATTTAATAAACGATACGCTTGATGTGGAACGTAAAAATGCCAACTACGCATTCATTAAAACATTAGTGGGCGCATTAAAGGTACCCAACTCATACCTTTACCCTTTTGATTCATTAAAAGCCATCACCATTACCATTTCGCCCGATAATCATTTCCGGATTTTAACCTGGCACGTGCAAAACGATGATGGCAGCTACCGCTATTACGGAACCGTACAAATGAACAATGGCAGCGAACTGAAAATGTTCCCGCTAAATGATTATTCTTCTCAATTAGCCAATCCCGAAGATTCTATCACCAACAACTACAAATGGTACGGCGCTCAGTATTATAAAATTATACATGTTGTTTCTCCAAAATCATATTATATATTATTGGGATGGAAAGGTTACACGCTAAAGGCAACAAAAAAAGTAATTGATGTGCTTTCTTTTAAGGATGATAAGCCTTTTTTCGGCATGCCTATTTTTGATGGCCCCAGCAAAACCCGCAAAAGAGTGGTATTTGAATATACCCGCCAGGCATCAATGCTGTTAAGATACGTACCCGATCATAACTTAATTGTATTTGACCACCTTTCGCCACCCGATAGGAAATTAAAAGATCAGCTAAACAGCTATGGGCCCGATTTAAGTTACGATGGTTACCTCGAAAAAAATGGCCGCTGGGCATACGTACAAAACCTGGATATGCGAAATATGCCGGATGTACACGATGATCAGTATATCGACCCAAAAAAGCAGGACGAAGCTGAAAAAGCTGCTACTGACAACTAAATATGTCAATAATACAGCATACAAATAAATAAGAACTTTAATTAATCAGCAACCAAATATTAACATCATATTTAAGCGTACAATCAGCATTAAATTTTGATTTACCGGAAATATATTACTTTAGCAAAATTTTTAATTTAAATAATGGAAGAAACAATCCCGGCCTCGGCACCCGTTAAGTCAAGATTCCCCAAAAGTGTTCCCTATATTATTGGGAATGAAGCTGCAGAGCGATTCAGCTTTTATGGAATGCGCTCCATACTTACCCTGTTTTTAGTAAAACAGTTTTTTAATCCTACGGGCAATGCCGCGTTATCCCAACAGGCCGACGCACATGCCAACAAGCTAAATCACCTGTTTGTAATGGTTGCATACGCGCTGCCATTTGTGGGCGGCATGGTGGCCGACTGGTTTACCGGCAAATACAAGCTCATATTGTATATCTCTATGGTTTACTGCCTGGGGCATCTTTTATTATCAATGTTCGATGCCAGCCTTGGTGGCTTTGAAATCGGCATGCTCGTGGTTGCTATTGGTGCGGGTGGCATAAAATCATGCGTCTCGGCCAACGTTGGTGATCAATTTGATGCCAGCAACCAGGATTTGCTTTCGAAGATTTACGGCTGGTTCTATTTCAGCATCAATGCCGGCTCCATGTTGTCAACCATAGCTATTCCAATTACCTATCGCCTATATGGGCCTAAATGGGCTTTCGGTGTCCCGGGTATATTGATGGCGCTGGCCACCATAATATTTTTCATGGGCCGCAAATTATATGTAAAAGTTCCGCCGCAGGGCGTTAACCGCAATAACCTGGTATTTATAACATTTTATGCATTAACCCATATGGGGCAACGCAAACCGGGCCAGTCGCTGCTTGACGTTGCCAAAGGCCCGTTCGATCCTGAGAAGGTAGAGGGCATGAAAGCCGTTTACCGCGTAATGGCCGTGTTCTTTTTCGCATTGGCATTCTGGGCAGTTTGGGATCAATGCTTATCTGAATGGACCCTTTATGCCGCTAAATCAGACCGCAATATCAATCTTGGCTTTACTTCATTCATTATTGATCCGGGTTCGGTATCAACGTTTAATACTATTTTCCTGATGATATTTATAGTATTTTTCAACTATGTAGTATACCCATGGTTTGACAAGATTGGCTTAAAAACCACTCCATTGCGCAGGCTTGGTCTCGGCTTAATTTTAACTGCGTTATCGTTCGTGGTAATTGCCTTTACACACAATAGTATCGAGCACGGCGGCACGCCATCAATTTGGTGGCAGATATTTGCATTTATGATTCTTTCAGCTGCTGAAGTATTGGTATCAATTACCGGTCTGGAATACGCTTATACGCATTCGCCAAAATCAATGAAAAGCACCATGACCGGGCTCTGGCTCCTGGTGGTATCCTTTGGCAATCTTATTACCGCCGTTGTTAATAGTTTTATCGAACATGGCGGCTGGTGGGCGCGTAACCTTAAAGGTGCAAACTACGAATGGTTCTTCGTGATATTTATTTGCGTGTTTGTGGTGGCATTCCTGTTTATTTCGCCGCGACTGAAGGAACGCAACTACATTACCGATCCTTATATTGACAATCAGGTAATTGCAGATACACACCAACTGTAAATTTGGTGCATTATGTAAAAAAGCAGTGAGGTGAAAATACTTTACTGCTTTTTTATTTTTAATGCTGGCAAAATCAATTAATTTTACCCACTCTTTATTATATTTTTTTCAGTGCCAGATAGCATAGTTATTATCCCGACTTACAATGAAAAAGAAAACATCGAGCGCATGATTCGCCGGGTGTTCTCTTTACCCCATGATTTTCATTTGTTGATTATTGATGATGGATCGCCAGACGGCACTCAAAATATAGTTAAACAATTGCAGCTCGAATATCCCGAACGGCTGTTTATAGAAGAACGCGCCGGCAAACAAGGATTAGGTACTGCCTATATTCACGGCTTTAAATGGGCCATTGCGCACAATTACGATTACATTTTTGAAATGGATGCCGATTTCTCGCACAATCCTGATGATTTATTAAGATTGAGAGAGGCCTGTGTTGAAGGCGCTGATGCTGCCATCGGTTCACGATACATAAACGGCGTAAATGTGGTTAACTGGCCCATGAGCCGTGTACTGATGAGTTATTTCGCTTCGGTTTATGTACGTTTTATAACCGGCATTGATATTCAGGATTCTACCGCCGGGTTTATGTGCTACAAACGAAGAGTATTTGACACGCTCGATTTGAACAAAATAAAGTTTGTGGGCTATGCATTTCAAATCGAAATGAAATATACCACTTTAAAACACGGCTATAAATTAGTGGAAGTACCTATTATATTTACTGATCGTACGGCCGGCACATCAAAAATGTCGACAAGTATTTTTCGCGAAGCTTTTTTTGGCGTTATCCAGATGAAGATCAACTCTATTTTCAGGAAATATCCTGAAGGATAGAGGCTGGAAGTTAGGGATAAGTGATTAGCCAAAAAAATGATGCATATTTAATAGCTTTGATCATTGAAAACAAACTCCGGGCAAAAACATTAAAATAAAGAACTGATCTCTGATCACTAGTCTCTAATCACTACACAGCATGAACGAGCATTTAGATCCCGACCGCGACCGCCTCTCTCCTGCCGAACGTGATATTGAAAAAGTTTTGCGCCCGCAGGTATTTGAGGATTTTACAGGGCAGCATAAAATATTAGCTAATTTAAAGGTCTTTGTGCAAGCCGCCCGTCAACGAGGCGAAGCGCTTGACCATGTGCTGCTGCACGGCCCGCCGGGATTGGGCAAAACCACCCTATCAAATATTATTGCCAATGAAATGGGCGTAGGTATCAAAATCACCTCCGGTCCCGTTTTGGATAAGCCAGGTGACCTTGCCGGCTTGCTCACCAATTTAGAAACAGGCGATATTTTATTTATCGACGAAATACACCGCTTAAGTCCGCTGGTGGAAGAATATTTATATTCGGCCATGGAGGATTTTAAGATTGATATTATGCTGGAGAGCGGCCCCAACGCCCGTTCGGTACAAATTTCGCTGAATCCATTTACATTGGTAGGCGCTACTACACGGTCGGGACTGTTAACGGCTCCTTTACGCGCCCGTTTCGGAATTAATTCCAGGCTGGAATATTATGATGCCAAGCTATTAACCACCATCCTGCTCAGATCATCATCTATATTAAAAACGCCTATCAGTGATGAAGGCGCTTATGAAATTGCACGTCGCAGTCGCGGAACGCCGCGTATTGCCAATGCTTTATTGCGCCGCACCCGCGATTTTGCCCAAATAAAAGGCGACGGCAATATTGATACGGCAATTGCCAAATATGCCTTAAATGCCCTTAATGTTGATGAGCATGGGCTCGACGAGATGGACAACAAAATATTAAGCACCATAATTGATAAATTTAAAGGCGGCCCGGTTGGCCTAAAAACCATAGCTACCGCAGTGGGCGAAGACGAAGGCACCATTGAAGAAGTTTACGAGCCTTTTTTAATACAGGAAGGCTTTTTAATGCGCACTACACGTGGTCGCGAAGCTACTGAAGCCGCATATAAACACCTCGGTAAAATAAAACTGGGTGGAAATGCGTCTTTATTTTAATAAAATAACATCCCTTAAATACCCCCTTACTATTGTAATGAAAAATATCTTCCTTTTTTTAGCCTTACTTATTACGGTTAAAGGCTTCTCGCAACAAACAGCTAAAACTGTTAACCTGGTCGATTATATAAACCCTTTAATGGGTAGCGACTCCAAGTACGATCTTTCAAACGGCAACACCTACCCTGCTATTGCACTACCATGGGGAATGAACACCTGGACGGCGCAAACTGGTAAAATGGGTGATGGCTGGCAATATACTTACGATGCCCATAAAATAAACGGTTTTAAAGAAACCCATCAGCCTTCACCGTGGATGAATGATTATGGCCAATTCGCTATTATGCCGGTAACGGGTCATTTAAAAGTATCGCAAAATGGCCGGGCAAGCTGGTTTTCGCACAAGGCAGAAATTGCTAAACCTTATTATTACAGCGTTTTTTTGGCTGATCATAATGTAACAACAGAGATTACACCGACTGACAGAACTGCTCAATTCAGGTTCACTTATCAGAAAAACGACAGTTCTTTTATTGTGATAGATGCTTTTGATAAAGGATCATTTGTTAAAATTATCCCAAAAGAAAATAAGATCATCGGTTACTCAACCAAGTTTGCCCGCGGGCCTTTGAAAAACTTTAAGGATTATTTTGTAATTTATGTTGATAAGCCAATTGTACTTGCGCAAACCTATAGCGATTCTACCTTAACTGATTCTTTATCGCTTCACGCCAAACATGCCATCGCTGTTATCGGCTTTAAAACCGGCGATAACGAAAAAGTGCATTTAAGGGTAGCATCGTCATTTGTTAGTTTTGAACAAGCAGAACTAAACTTAAAAAGAGAACAGGGTAATGATAGCTTCGATGTTACCGAGCAAAAAGCGAAGGCTGTTTGGAACAAAACGCTAAACCATTTAGTGGTTGAAGGCGGCTCTGTTGATCAAATGCGTACATTTTATTCGTGCATGTACCGCATGCTGTTTTTCCCTAATAAACTTTACGAAATTGATGCCAATAACAAATTGGTGCATTACAGCCCGTACACAGGCACAGTAATGCCGGGTTATATGTTTGCCGGAACAGGCTTTTGGGATACCTTCAGGGCGCTTTACCCATTCCTTAACCTGGTTTACCCCAGCATCAACAAAGAGATGCAGGAAGGCCTGATAAACGATTATAAAGAAGGTGGCTGGCTGCCCGAATGGTCGAGCCCCGGCTATTCTGATGTAATGGTGGGTAACAACTCTGCATCTGTGGTCTCCGAAGCCTATATTAAAGGCTTGCGTGGCTATGATATTGAAACATTATACCAGGCGCTGGTACACGGTGCCAATAATGAAGGTCCGCGGGCAACAGGCCGTAAAGGTGTTGAATATTACAACCAGTTAGGCTATGTTCCTTATGATGTTAAGATAGATGAAAATGCAGCGCGTACCTTAGAATATTCTTATGACGACTTCGCCATTTATCAGTTAGGTAAAGCTTTGCACAAGCCTGAATCTGAAATTAGTACTTATAAAAAACGCGCCCTGAACTACCGCAACCTGTTTGACCCATCAACAGGATTAATGCGTGGTAAAAATAAGGACGGATCTTTTGAAACGCCTTTTAATCCCTTTAAATGGGGCGATGCCTTTACCGAGGGCAATAGCTGGCATTATACCTGGGGTGTTTTTCAGGATATGCAGGGGCTTGTTAACCTGATGGGTGGTAAAAAACAGTTTATAGCTAAGCTTGATTCCGTGTTTACGCTGCCCCCTATTTTCGACGACAGCTATTATGGCGAAGTGATTCACGAAATCCGCGAAATGCAGATTGTTAACATGGGCCAGTACGCGCATGGTAACCAACCTATACAGCATATGCTTTATTTATATGGCTATGCGGGCCAGCCATGGAAAACCCAATACCACGTACGTGATGTTATGAACAAATTATACATGGCCACGCCTGATGGCTATTGCGGCGACGAAGATAACGGGCAAACATCAGCATGGTACGTATTTTCGGCTATGGGTTTTTACCCGGTATGCCCGGCAAGCGATCAGTATGTGTTAGGTGCCCCCTTATTTAAAAAAATAACCGTGAACCTTGAAAACGGCAAAAAAATAGTGATCAACGCTTCTAATAACAGCGATAGCAATATTTATGTAAACACCATGACGGTTAACGGCCAGCCTTATGATTTTAACTGGTTAAGTCATAAAGCATTGCTAAAGGGCGCAAACATTAACTTTAACATGTCGGCGCAGCCCAACAAACAACGTGGTACAAAAGATGCCGATGCTCCATATTCATTATCAACTGATAAATAGATCATGAAAAATTCATTAAAACCATTTTTATTCACCATCATGCTTGGTGCTTTTATAAGCACAGCAAATGCACAAAAGAGCTTGAGGTTAGTCATTGCCGGTTTAAATCATAACCACGTTTATGGCATTTTGAATCGGTATAAAAGCGGCACAGCTAACATTGTTGGCATAGCCGAACCCAACAAAGCCCTGTGGGTAAAATTCGGCAAGCAGTTTAACATACCCGATTCATTGTTTTTTACCGATCTTAAAACAATGGTTCTTAAAACCCGACCCGATGCTGTTTTAGGTTATAACGCAGCTGCTAACCATGTAGATATTGTTGAGGTTTGTGCCCCGCTGCATATCCCGGTGATGGTTGAAAAACCGCTGGCAGCCACTTTAAGTCAGGCCAAACGAATGGAAACACTGGCCAATGAATATGGCATTAAGGTATTAACCAATTACGAAACAACCTGGTATCCTTCCAACTGGGATATATACAATACAGTAAACGCCGGCACTATCGGCGGTATCAGAAAAATGGTAGCACACGACGGGCACCAGGGGCCAAAAGAAATTGGCTGTAGCGAAGAGTTTTTAGCATGGCTCACCGACCCTGTACTAAACGGAGCCGGTGCACTTAATGATTTCGGCTGTTACGGCGCCGACCTGATGACCTGGATGATGCATGGCGAACGGCCAATTGCAGTAACAGCTATAGCCCGGCATTATAAACCTGCTGTTTATCCAAAAGTTGAGGATGATGCCACTGTTATTGTAGAATACAAAGGAGCTACCGGACAAATAGAAGGATCATGGAACTGGCCATTCTCCATAAAAGATTTTGAAGTTTATGGCGAAACCGGCTATCTGCACGCTTTAGATACCAGCCATATAGTAAGCCGGATGCGTGAAAATATTAAAGGTTCAAAAACGGTTAATCCGCTGGCGGCACCAATAAATGATCCGATAATTTATTTAACCGCCGTGCTGCATAATCAAATACCCGGTACCGATGATCTATCCTCACTAAAATACAATATGATAGTGATGGAAATATTGGATGCTGCAAAAAGATCAATTGCCGAAGGAAAAAGAATAACCTTATAAACAGGCTGTTTAAAATAATTTCAAACTTTTATTGTTATTCTTTATTTATATGCAAAGGCAAAATTATAGTACTTTTGCCCACTTTAAAATCTCAAATACAACATATCTGTTTCCAAATGATTAAACAATTTTTAGCTGTTGCGGCCCTTTCTTTTTCCGCTTTAGTTTCTTCAGCACAATCAGCAAACAATGCTGCTATTATGGCCCGCAAACAAGTGCCAATTGTATGTTACCACCAGATCCGCGATTGGAGGCCAACTGATTCAAAAACATCAAAAGATTATATTATCCCTGTTGCTGCTTTTAAAGAACACATAAAAATGCTGGCCGATAGCGGTTACCATACCATATTGCCCGATCAGTTATACGCTTATCTAACAAAAGGCACTCCACTGCCAAGCAAGCCCATTATGCTTACGTTTGACGATACCGATCTGGATCAATTTGAGATTGCACGTCCTACTTTACAGAAATACGGCTTTAAAGCTGTTTATTTCATCATGACGGTTTCTTTAGGTCGCCCGCATTACATGAGCAAAGAGCAGGTTAAACAATTATCAGACGAAGGAAACGTAATTGCCAGCCATACCTGGGATCACCACAGGGTTGACAGATATAAACATGACCCAAATCCAAAAAAGGATGACTGGGTGATTCAGATTGAAAAGCCAACCCAAAAACTGGAACAAATTACCGGCAAAAAAATGGAATACTTTGCTTACCCGTTTGGTGTTTGGAAAAAACCGGTACTACCAATCGTTCAGAAGTATGGTTTTAAGCTGGCGTTCCAACTGGCTGACAAACGTGATCCTGACTACCCGTTGATGACCGTTAGAAGGATATTGGATAGTGGCTACTGGTCAACAAAAACATTTAGCAATAGCTTAAGACATAGTTTTTAACCCCTGACCCCTTAAAGGGGGAACTTTTGATATTTAAAAATCCTCTTTGACTTCAAAGGGGATTTTTTGTTTTGAGGGCGATTGGCAGGTCGATAAAATCATTTTTTTCATAACGATGGGTTTTAGAACTCATCGTTATATGGGTAAATAACGGGCTGTTTTAAAATTCAGTTTTATGGTATATTTGCAGCAATGTTCCAAAACAAACAGCAATATAGCACGCTAATAAAAAATGAAGCCAAAAGGCTGGGCTTTATATTTTGTGGCATATCAAAAGCTGAATTTTTGGAGGAAGAAGCACCCCGGCTGGAAAAGTGGTTAGAAAACAATATGCAGGGCGAAATGCGTTACATGGAAAATCATTTCGACAAACGCCTCGATCCACGTTTATTGGTTGATGATGCAAAATCGGTGATCTCGCTGGGCCTTAATTATTTCACTCCAAATCAACAGGTTGATCCGGCGGGGCCTAAAATTTCTAAATACGCTTATGGCGCCGATTATCATCAGGTAATAAAAGAAAAGCTGAAAGAACTACTGGAATTTATAAACGAACAGATAGGCGAAGTAAGCGGTCGGGCCTTTGTTGATTCGGCACCGGTGCTGGATAAGGCATGGGCAAAAAAAGCAGGTTTAGGGTGGATAGGAAAAAACACCAATCTGATAAGCAAACGTGTTGGCTCATTCTTTTTTTTAGCGGAGCTGATAGTCGATATTGATCTGGAATATGACATTGCCCCAACGGCCGATCATTGTGGTACTTGCACCAATTGTATTGATGCCTGCCCTACTGAAGCTATTGTAGGGCCTTATATTGTTGATGGCAGCAGATGTATCTCCTATCTCACCATCGAATTAAAAAATGAAATCCCCGAAGAGTTTAAAGGCAAAATGGACAACTGGATGTTTGGCTGTGATGTTTGCCAGGACGTATGCCCCTGGAACAAATTTTCGGTATTGCACCAGGAACCTGCATTTGTTCCCCACCCCGATCTGTTAAATTTAAAAAAACAGGATTGGGAAGACATCACCGAAGAAGTATTTAAAAAAGTATTTAAAAACTCCGCCGTAAAACGAACCAAATTCACCGGCCTGAAAAGAAATATCAATTTCTTAGGAAGTGACAGTTTTTAATGCGGAGTGCGGAATACCAAATGCGGAATGAGAATGATTAAATGCGAAATGATGCGTTTTGAATACGAAATTAGAACCAAACTTCAATCGACATTCTCAAATTCCAATCCGCCTATTGGCGGACCGACTTCCGAAATAAAAAAATAAATTCCGAAATCGAAATTCCGAAATCTGAAATCCAAAACTATCCTTTCTTAAATTTATCGGCCAGCATTTTCAGCATGTCTTCATTTACGGGTTTAGCCGGTTCATCATCCTTCTTTTTAAAAGGTTTTTGATCGGGCCTCATATTATCATTGTTTTTGGGATGGTTGGGCTTGATAAACTCTTTTTTAAATGGCTTATCGGCCGGTTTTGCTTCGGCAGTAGCATCACCTGCCGGCTCCTGTGGCTGGGGCTGCGGTTTGGGCTGCACAGGCCTCGGCTGTCTTTCAGCTATTCTTTTAGCATTCCAGCGGTTATGTATTTCCTCCAGTTTACGCTTGGTGTATAAAGGAAAATCGCCCTGCATCATCCATGAATAATAACTCGGTTCAATTCTTAATACATCTTCTACCGATTTGCCTTTATGCTTACCAAAATTAAAGGTTTCTTCACCAGCCTCGTTATAAACCATTCTTCCGGCAAAATCAACAGGGCGGCTCAGATTGGTAAAATTGTGCAGCGCTTCCACATCGTTTACAACCGGGATAGATTTGTTCCCCTTTTTATCTTCCCATTCGGTATTTTCATAACGGGCTACCTGAGCAAGCAAAACCTCCATAGTAGCACGGGTATCATCCTCAGCCGAGTGGGCATTCATAATTTGTTTATCGCAATAAAACTTGTAAGCAGCTTTCAAAGTGCGCTGCTCCATCTGGTGAAATATATTTTGTACGTCAACAAAGTGGCGGTTATCCAGATCAAACAAAACATCCGATTTTAAAAACTCCTCCATCAACATCGGTATATCAAACTTATTCGAGTTATACCCCGCCAAATCGCTAACATCAATAAAATCAGCAATTAATTGAGCAATCGCCTTAAAAGCAGGTTCGTTCTTTACATCCTCGTCATATATGCCATGCACCAGCGATGATTCCAGCGGAATTGGCATACCCGGATTTACCCTAAAGGTTTTCACCTCTTCGCTGCCGTCGGGGTGTAATTTTATAACAGATATTTCAACAATACGGTCAACACCAATATTAGTTCCTGTTGTTTCCAGGTCGAAGAATGCCAGAGGGCGCTTTAAATTAAGTTTCATCAATAAGATGTATTATTTACAAGGTATTTTTATTGCTTTTTAACGGGATAAGATTTTTTATGTTACTTAAAATCTTACCGCATTAAGTTTTATGCAAAGGCTGCAAAGGTCATAAAAAGAATCAGTACTATAAATTTAAAACCACATAATTTTTCGTGAACAATGTTTTATTTTTCGCTGTCCTTATTGCAAATTAAATATCATGAAAAAAACGTTACTGTTCTTAATTATTTTATCAGTTATTTCAAAAATATCGCAGGCCCAAAATTTCGATTACGGCAAAGCCAGCCGACATGAAAAAATATGATAAGGGTACTAAATGAATTTGGAGGCGCTTAAATTCGTAAACAAGGTGCTTTTAGCGTAGTTGCCTATCGGGACATGGTTGATTTCTTCCAGAAAAACTAACTGAAAATAATGATGCCGAGGATAATACCCACTACCATAATAACATAGAGGAGTATTTCATTGCCTGCAAACTTTTTGTATTTTGTCCAGAAGCTATATTTTTCTTCGTCTTTAGCCATAATAAGGCAAAGTTATTAATTATTAAGGTTTTTGTTTATGAATGTTCACGATGCGGACGAAATAAAAAAAGAATTCCAGCTGGAACGAGTGATTTTTTTAGCGATGCGGTTTTTGCCATTATCATAACTATTATGATAATGGATGTAAAGCTGCCCGAAGTTGAAAGATACAAATCGGCCACAGCGGCAAAAGATGCCTTTTTACACATCTTACCGAAGCTAACCGGCTATGCCGTTAGTTTTTATGCCGTTGGGGCCTTTTGGATGAAACACCTGCGCATATTCAGCTTTTTAAAAGATTATAGCCTGCAATTGATAACCATTAATCTTCTTTTTTTATTCAGCGTATCGCTTTTTCCTTTTGCCTTGTCGTTTTTCTTTAACAGCGCGCAGGTAATGCAATATACATGGGGCGTTTTCACTTATGTAAGCATTTACCAGCTCACCAATTTTACGCAAACTATGCTCATTGGGTATTTAATTAAAAACAAGGAAGAGCTTTGCTATAGAACTGGTGAAATAGAACATATTTTGCACTGGAAGGTGAAAAAGCTCGATTACTTTGCCGCCCCTGTTGTTGCCTTATTAATTGCCTGCACCATATATTTTGATTTGGATGCGCGTACCAGCTATTATATTGTATTTGCACCCATAATAGTTTATAATGTGGTAACCCAGAAACTTAAAAAATACTATTATCCACATCATAAAGAAGAAAGAGTTACTTTCCTTTCCTTATTTGGCCGCATTAAAAGTGCGCAACCCGCTGTTCATAAAAATAGTGTAGCACCGGCTCATCACACAAAACAAAAAGCGACCAAATAAGCCTGCTACTTACCCTGTGATGAACTGGTATCATCAGGCATAATGGATCCGCAGCGCGAAAAATACTTGTAAGTATAGGGATCGTGTAATTTGGTGATCATTACGCCATGCGATGAACTGGCATGAACATAATACCCATTTTGAAGGTAAATACCTACATGGCTAAATTTCTTTCCATCATAATCAAAAAAAACCAAATCGCCTTCGGTCAATTGTTCTTCATATTTACGTTTAATGATATTAACCTGCTGACCGGTTGTACGGGGTATATTGATGCCGTAAACCTGTTGTTCAAGCAATAGAGCCAATCCCGAGCAATCTATACCATCCTTGTCTAATCCGCCAAATTTATAAGGCGTGCCCATCCACTGATCAATAAAGGCATATAAACGGCCATTTTGAATGTCACTCTGATCTACCCCTAAAATAACAGCATATTTTTCGGCAATATTGGTTTGTGGTTTAACCACCTCGCCCGGTTCGCCCCTTAAAACTGCTTTACGGGAATGGCATGACGAAAAGCCAATAATAAACAACAGCAAAATGCAATACAGGTAGTGTACTTTATTCATACCCTAAAAATACGGGCAAACGCCTATTAGGGTTATGCTGATATTGTTAACATATTAACAATTGGGCAAGTAAAACATCAAAATGACATTCATTCGTGAAAGAATGCTTTAATAATTAAATTAAGGGAAGGCTCCATAGACGATGTCATTAGGCAATTGGAAAAGCTCTTTTCCAATCGCTATTATTACCTTCTTTGCGCGAAGCGGAGAGAAGGTCAACCAGCGCAGCGTCATCGGGATGAGTCGATACCGCCAATGCATTTACCTTAATACCGCTCGCATAGTTGACTCACCCGAACGTTGCTTCGCTCGTTCACCCTCTCTTTTGCAAGCAAAAAAGAGGGTTTGGGAAATTAATTCTTAAATTAATGATATTGGTCACCTATACTCCCTACCCTTTTATCACCCGCTGTATCTCATCCAGTTTCATTAATGCTTCAACTGGTGTTAAAGTGTTTACATCCAGATTATTCAGCGTATCGCGAATTTTTACCAGTACCGGGTCATCAATAGAAAACATCTGCATTTGTACAGCTTGCTTTTGCACCTTGCGGATGCTTTCTTTAATATGCTCCCCTCCTGTCCGCTCGTTTTCCAGTTTTTTGAGGATCTCATTGGCCCGGCTCAGCACTTTAGGCGGCATACCAGCCAGCTTAGCCACGTGGATACCAAAACTATGCTCGCTGCCACCGGGCACCAGCTTTCTTAAAAAAATAATTTGATGCCCAACCTCTTTTACCGATACATTAAAGTTTTTGATACGATTAAAGCTATTGCTCAGCTCATTCAGCTCATGGTAATGCGTAGCAAATAAGGTTTTAGCACGGGCATTAGGCTGATTATGCAGAAACTCTGCAATTGACCAGGCGATAGAGATCCCATCATAGGTAGAGGTGCCGCGACCTATTTCATCCAATAAAATCAAACTCCGGTCTGATAAATTATTCAGAATACTGGCCGTTTCGTTCATCTCCACCATAAAGGTTGATTCGCCCGACGACAGGTTGTCTGATGCACCCACCCTTGTAAATATCTTATCAACCAAACCAATAGACGCATCTTTGGCTGGCACAAAGCAACCCATTTGCGCCATCAGCACAATCAGCCCGGTTTGCCGCAGTAAAGCCGACTTACCCGCCATATTGGGCCCGGTGATAATAATTATTTGCTGTATTTCCGAATCCAGGTAAACATCATTGGTGATGTATTCTTCGCCCAAAGGCAAATTCCGTTCAATAACCGGATGCCGCCCGCCTTTAATATCAATTACCTTACTATCATTTACATCAGGTTTAACATAGTAGTTTTTGATGGATATGGTTGCAAAATTAAGCAGCACATCTAACCGGGCAATCAGCTGCGCGTTAAGCTGGATAGGCTTTATATATTCGGCCAACGAATAAAGCAAATCGTTGTATAGGCGGGTTTCAAGCGCCAGAATTTTTTCTTCGGCACCTAAAATCTGTTCTTCATATTCCTTTAGCTCCGGGGTAATATAGCGCTCCGCGTTTACCAGGGTTTGTTTCCTTATCCACTCAGCGGGCACCTTATCCCTGTGGCTGTGGGTAACCTCCAAATAATAACCAAAAACATTGTTAAACGATACTTTTAGCGATGGTATACCTGTCAGCTCAGCTTCACGTTTTTGTATTTCCAGCAAGTAACCTTTGCCGCCAAAGGCAATTTTGCGCAAATGGTCAAGCTCTTCGTTAATACCTTCGTTCATTACCCCGCCCTTTACCAGCATAACCGGGGGCTCGGCGCTCAGCTCTTTTTCAATCTTTTCGCCGATAAGGGTACATGGATTAAGCTGCTCGGCAATGGCCTGCAAAGGTTTATTGGCCGATGTTTCGCCCAGCTTTTTAATGGTTTCAATAGCCCTTAAAGCTTTTTTAAGCTGACAGACTTCGCGCGGATTGGCCTTTTGTAAACCTATCTTGGAAATCAATCGTTCCAGATCACCAATCAGCCTGATATTTTGTTTCAGCGTTTCCCGCAGCTCTTCGTGCTCAATTAAAAACTCCACTACGCCCAGGCGGTCGTTAATCGGCTTAATTTCTTTCAGGGGCATCACTATCCAGCGGCGAAGCAACCGGGCGCCCATGGGCGAGCAGGTTTCATCCAGCACTTCAACCAATGTATGCGCATTTTCATTGGCTGAGCCAACCAGTTCCAGGTTACGTACGCTGTAACGGTCGAGCCACAGGTACCTATCCTCCTCAATCCGGCTGATGACCGAAATGTGCTGTAGGTTACGGTGTTCTGTTTCGTTCAGATAATGCAAAGCAACACCCGCTGCCACAATACCTAAATTCAATTTATCTATCCCAAAACCTTTTAATGATTTTACCCCGAAATGTTTCAGCAAAACTTCGGTAGCGTAATCGCCGCTATAGGGCCATTCGTCAAGGGTATAGGTATAAAAGCGGTCGCCGTAATTATCTTTAAAATCCTGCTGCCTGCTTTTAGGGTATATCACTTCGCTGGGCGAGTAACTTTGCAGCAGCTTATCAATATATTCAATACTACCCTGCGCAGTTAAAAACTCACCGGTTGATATATCTATCAGGGCAATACCAATGCTGTTCTTTTCAAAATAAAGCGAAGCCAGGTAGTTATTGCTCTTCTGATTCAGTATGTTATCGCTAATGGCTACTCCGGGTGTAACCAGTTCGGTAACCCCGCGTTTTACTATGGTTTTGGTAGTTTTCGGATCTTCCAATTGATCGCAAATAGCCACGCGTTGCCCCGCTCTTACCAGTTTGGGTAAATAAGTGTCTAATGAATGATGCGGAAAACCGGCCAGCTCAATATGCGTGGCTGCGCCGTTGGCCCTGCGGGTGAGCACAATACCCAATATGCCGGCGGCCTTAATAGCGTCTTCTCCAAATGTTTCGTAAAAATCTCCCACACGGAAAAGCAGTAATGCACCGGGGTACTTACCTTTTATCTGGTTGTACTGCTGCATCAGCGGCGTTTCCTTATTCGTATCCTTTGCCAATTTTTTTGTAATGCTTGTAATTGGGTAAAGTTAGCTTATACCATTGTTTTTAACCTATTTGTGGAAAAAAGCATTCATTGTGGATTAAATCAGCATATAGCCTGGTTATATCTCAAAGGAAGCTTCAAGCTTCAAAAAAAGCCCTTTCGTTTTTTATAAAATAGCTAATCAATTAAATACTAACCAAATAACGAAACCCATTTGTAGCGTTTTAAATAAACAGCGCGTAAAACATAAAAACAGGCATTATGAAAATCTTAATACTTGCTATATTACTTGCAGCATTTTGTTTATGCAGCTGCAATAAATCAGATAATTTAAAATCGATTGATGGCTGCCCTATTGATACGGTTATCAGCAACAACTATTTAAACGATGCCAAAGAAATTGTTTACCAGCGTATTTTAAGTGGCGATTATGTGATGGACAGCAACCAGGTACTATTTAATCAGCAAGAAGTTGATCGCGTACTTTCGGCCATACAAAGCGTGTACGCATTGCACAGCGCCCAGTCTGATAGTATTTTTAATATCGATAAAATTCATACGTTTAAATTATATGTGTTAAACAGTATTGAATTACAGGTAAATATTAATACGCCCGAAATAAAAAACATGGTGAACGGCCAGCCAACAGGCAACACTGCGTTTGATGGTTTATTGGCTAAGTACGGTTTTACCTATAATTCGCGCTATCCGCCCGTGCAAAACCTTCCGTTTTTGAACATCACCAGCAATACCTGGTATAACATGCAGGCACTATTGCCGATGTTTAAACAATTTTCATTTATACTAGGAGCCCAGGGTGATGGTTCTGTGGGCGATGGCAACAAAATTATTTACCAGATAAATGGCGCCACCCGCACGCTCAATTTCAACATTGGCCTTGGCGATTGCCCGGCCGGATGTACAGGCAGCTACTCGCGGCAGTTTACTATAGATCAGAATTGTAAGGCAACCTTTATAAAATCAGCATACATTCCTTAGATAGATCAATTAATATTTTAAAAGATCAATTTCATCGGCCAGCAGCCTGTCTTTTTGGGTAATTATGTTTCCGGCACTATGCGTATAAAGCCATATTTCAACCTTGTTATAGGTATTTGTCCAGGTTGGATGATGATCGTGCTTTTCGGCCAGTAATGCCACCCTCGTTATAAAAGCAAATGCCGCCGAAAAATCTTTAAACTGAAAAGCCCTATAAAGCTTATTGTCGGTTTCTGTCCACATGGTTTAATTAATTGCTGTATTATCATCAACCCAAAAACCTCCAAATTGATTGCGAATATTTTTGCGGCTGTTTTAATTTTAGGGCTGTACAGGCGTAACCGGACGCACTTGCATCACACTATCAACCACAAACACACTTACACCCCGCCATGGTAGTGCATGAAAATATTCTTTATAATGCAGCTCCAGGTAAGCACCTGCATTTTTGTTAAGTATATCAGCAACTTTTTGATCGGTAACCGAAAACATAAACTCGTTTGATTGTATGGCTCCTTGTGTAGGGGTACGGATCCCGGCCTGAATAAGCCTGCCCTCATAGGTTTTAAAAACAACACCTTTATGCACAAAATAGTTCATGGTACCAGCCTTGGTACCATCGCCAAAAACAAAATAATACCTGTAATATACAACGCCGGTTAAAATAAGTATTAAAACTAACGCTATTATTATTTTAATTTTTCTGTACATAATATTGTTTCTAAAGGTTTATTGATGTTGATCTTTTTTATACCAAAGCATTATTTCTTCAAGAAGTAACTCGCTATGGATTTTTATAAATGTTTGAGGATTTGCCGCAGTTATGTGTTTATACATGCTTAGGTAAATTAAAAATCTAATATACAATTATCTGTATAATCGTTATAAGCTTAATTTTATTTGCCCGATACAACACCCTGATGGGCATCAATGAGTCCAAATATGTTGAAATAGGGAAAATTTAAGAAAAACTGGAATACGCGACTTGCGATCATTAATTCTCTATAAATTTACCATTATATTTAGCCCTTAATTTATGATATCCGGCATGAGAAAAATCTGGTCAATAGCATTGTTTTTGATTACAGCAGGCAATGTATATGCGCAAAAAGACGTACCTGTTACCCTTAAAAAAGTGCCGGTAGCTACAGTAAAAAATCAGGGTAATACCAATACCTGCTGGTCGTTCTCAACCACCTCGCTTATTGAAACCGGCGAAATGCAAAATGCCAACAAGGATATTGATCTTTCTGAATTGTTTACTGCCCGCAACCTTTATATCGAAAAGGCAAAACGCTATATCCTTTCAAACGGAACGACATTGTTTGAAGCCGGCGGTCTCTCGCATGATGCCCTGTATGGTATACAAAAATATGGCGCTATGCCCGATGAGTTTTACCCGCGCGAAAAAGGCGTAAAATTTTCCGAAAACTCCCCCATCCAGCTCGACCAGGTGCTTAAAAACTACCTGGATTCGGTATTAAAAACAAAACCTATTGACCCTAACTGGCTGGCAGGCTTCATTAAAAAGCACGACAATATTGTAGGCGCGCCGCCCGCTAAATTTACCTGGCAGGGTAAAGAATATACGCCTGTAACGTTTCAGCAGGAGATTTTGAAATTTAACCCGGATGATTATGTTACCATTACCTCATTTACGCATCATCCATTTTATCAGAGCTTTCCGCTGGAAATACCCGATAACTTTTTAATGGCCGAAAAATATTTAAACGTACCCTTAAGCGAACTGATTGATATAGCGCAATCAACCGTTCAAAAAGGTTATTCGCTGGTGGTTGATATGGATGTAAGTAACAATGGCTGGAACTGCGAAAGAAGCAGTTACGCGCTGTTTGAAAAAGACAGATTTAGCAATGTAAACAACCCGGATACTACCGAAATGGATTACAGCCCGCAACTGCGTCAGCAACTATTTGAAACACTCGAAACCCAGGACGATCACCTCATCCATGTAACCGGCATAGCTAAAAGCAAAAGCGGAAAGCTGTTTTTTATTTTAAAAGATTCATTCGGCAAAAATTACGGCCATTATAATGGCTTTGATTATATATCGGTAAACTATTTTGCCATCAATACGTTAAGTATTACAGTACCCAAAAAGGCCCTCGATCAAAAATATTTGTCGCTGGCTGATAATAAGCCGGGCCGGGATCTTTAATCAATACCATCAGTTTAATAAACAGCTAATTTAAAAGCCAATTATTATTGCTGATGTAAATTCTATTTACTTACTTTGAAA
>JABDEQ010000023.1 GCA_013286985.1 Bacteroidota bacterium
AAAAGGTTAATCCCCCCGCTAAATGCACCCAGCCACATATTTCCTAACTCGTCTTTACAAATCGAATATATGGAGTTGCCGTTGATAGAATAATTATCAACTTCATCATGCTGATAGTTATAGTACTTCCCAGTTTGTTGATTTAATATCGATAAGCCGGCATTTTCAGTTCCAATCCATAAATTGCCCTCATCATCTTGATTTAAACTATAAATGGTATTACTGGTAACACCATTTACCCCCTGCTCGCTATACTTTATACGTTTAAAGGTCTTATTGCTGATATCAAATAGATAAAGCCCATCATCCTGTGCACCTATCCACAGCTGCTTTTTTTTATTTTCAACCATGCAAATTATATTCTTCCCCGAAACGGTGTGATCAACCGGATCGCTAAAAACAAACCTAGAAAAGGTGTTATTTTTCCGGTTGAAAAGACCTAATCCTCCCGACGAAGTTCCGATCCATAAATTATGCTGCGAATCTTCGAATACAGTTCGGATATTATTATCACTGATGCTGTTTTCATCCTTATCGGAATGTAAATGATGATGAAAAACATTTGTTTTAAGGTCGAGACAATCAAGCCCTCCATTTTGCGTGCCGATCCATAAATTACCTTTGGCATCAAATAAAAGCCTGTTTATGATATTGTTTGAAATACTTGTTGGATTATGGTCATCATGCGTATACCGGATAAACTTACCGGTGTTCCTTTCATACTTATTCAGCCCGTTTTGTGTGGCAATCCATATGTTACCATCAGGCGCTTCAACAAGGTCAGTAACCATGTTATTGCTTAGGGTATTGGCATTCATTGCATCATAACGATAGATGATAAACTTATAACCATCGTACCTGTTTAACCCATTCCTGGTACCAACCCACATAAAACCACGGCTATCCTGTATAATGCGGTTAACATTTATTTGTGATAAACCTTCGCTCGTCCCAATATGATCAAACTTAAGCGTCTGGTTTTGGCCAAACACAGATAAGCCATAAAAAATCAATAAGATTGATGCAAGGTGTTTGTAGATTCTCACTGCAGGCAAAATGGTTTTTAAACTGATAAAAAATTCAGGTAATAAAGGTACGTAACTGTATCAACTCCGCTACATCTTTTTATACGTAATAATCAGGGCTTATGTTTAAAACTGACGGGCAATAGTAATTAACAATTATAGTAAATGGTAAACTAGCTAACAAACTGAGCGCAAAAAAAATGGTTCATTCTTTATAGCAAAAGCCATAAAGAATGAACCATCTGTTACAAATAAAGCTGTCTTATAACTCTCTAACCCATATATTGCGGTAACTAAGCGGTTCGCTTTTATCGCCGTGAGCCTGTAGTTTAATAGAAGCCGGGCCGTGTTGTTTATATGCCGGCTTGCCGATGTATAGCGTAGGACCTAACAGTTCAAAATTATTTTCGACTAAAACGCCGTTAAAAAATACGGTAACCCTGGCCTTGGTTTTTACGGTACCGTCATCATTAAATGTAGGTGCTGTCCATACCACGTCGTAAGTTTGCCAATCGCCTGGTTTTCTGCCGGGGTTCGCCAATGGAATTGCCTGCTTGTAAATACTACCGGCCATTCCGTTTACATATGTTTTATTGTTGTATGAATCCAAAACCTGTAATTCATACCCTGCATCGCCTTTACCTAGTGACGCCAGGAACACCCCGCTATTGCCGCGAGCTTGTCCCGTACCTGTAATGTTGGCAGGCACGCGCCACTCCAGGTGCAATTGATAGTTGGTAAATTTTCTTTTGGTTTCGATATTTCCGTACTGCTTATTTACAGTGAGTATATCCCCGTTAACATCCCATTTAGCGGGAGATTGATCTTCAACCTGAACCCACTCGTCCAGATTTTTGCCATTAAATAAAACAATAGCATCAGATGGCGCATCTCTGAATGAATCGCCTGGAGTAACAACTTTCGGAATTGGGTCCCATACTTCGGTATCTTCAGGCTTGGCCTGCTGCGCATTCGCCATAAAAAAACTGCCTGATAACAATGCGGTAAATAAAATTTGATATCTCATTTTAATAGATTTTATTGGTTTATCATTGAGATGAGAATAGCCAGTAATAACGAGTTAGTTTACACCATTTACTACTAACTATTCATCATATTAAACGTGCAGGATATTTTTTGCGTAAGCTGCACTTTCAGTTATGCTTACATAAGGATCAATATTGATGTAGTTTTCCTGTTCAACAATAAAGTGTTTTAAACCGGCAGTTTTTGAATAGCTTAAAATGGTTTTAAAGTCGATAGTGCCTTTTCCAATTTCTGTGTTCCGGTTGTGGTCTGTTTTGTCCATATCTTTTAAATGGCAAAGCGCAAAACGGCCCGGATTTTTCTTAAACAGTTCTACAGGATCCTGTCCTGCTCTAACTACCCAATAAATATCCATTTCCATGTGCACCAGTTTAGGATCGGTTTCTTTTAAAAGCACATCATAAAATGTAGTGCCATCAACCGGTTTCCATTCAAAATTATGGTTATGATACCCTAATTTCAAACCAGATTTACCACATAATTCGGCTGCTTTATTCATTTTTTCGGCAACCTGTTTAAACTGATCAGCACTCTTTAAAACTTCGCCGTTTATTGATGGAACAATAACATAGGTCATTCCTAAAATATTGGCTGCTTCAATATAACTCTCTAAAGCATCCGTTTTGCCCTGTACAAAATATTCATCCATTCCGAAATGTGCACTTGGCGCGTTCAGGCCATTGTCTTTTAACAATGTATTGAATGCCTTTGCATCAAGGCCCCAAAAGCCTTTTTCTTTTGAATAGCCAAAAGGCTCAACCTCTTTATATCCTGCAGCCGCTACTTTTGCTATATTGCCTTTAACGTCAGTTGGGATCTGATCGCGCAAACTATATAATTGCAGCCCTACGGTTTTGCTACCTGCTTTTGCTGATAACAATTTAGGCGCTATCATTACTCCGGCCGAAAGTAAACCGGCCTGGGTTAAAAATTTTCTTCTCGAAGTCATATTGTTGTTCATAGTTGATGGTTCATAGTTCTTAGATCATGGTTCATAGGTAGAACAGATTTTCTATCGTTGTCTCTTTTCTTGATCCCTGATTCTTGATTTCTAGCTCTAAAACCTACACATCGCAAATATGGATGGCACTTTTTAGCGAAGCAATCTTATCGGACTGTTTAGGCACAAATTCCTGCCCCACATATCCTTTAAATCCGGTAGCAACAATAGCCCGCATTACGGCAGGATAAAAAAGCTCCTGTGTATCATCTATCTCATGCCTTCCCGGTATACCACCGGTATGAAAATGACATATGTATTGATGATAATCAGTAATATTTCTGATAATATCGCCTTCCATAATCTGCATATGATAAATATCAAAAAGCAGCTTAAAGTTTTCGGAGCCTAATCTTTTTGCCAGCTCAACACCCCATTCTACCCGGTTGCATTGATAATCTTTATGATCAATTTTGCTGTTAAGCAATTCCATGGCTAAAACCACATTATGTTTTTCGGCAAGGGCTACCAGTGGTTTCAAACCTTCTACACAGTTGTTCCAACCTGTTTCATCGTCTTTTCCTCTGCGACTGCCACTAAAACATATCAGGTTTTTATAGCCGTTTTTTGCCACCAGCGGAATCATCTCCGAATAGTTTTTCTGCAGTGTTGCGTGAAATTGCTTATCGCCAAAACCGTCGGTAAGGTTTATTTCGGCCCCGTTACACATAGGCGAATACAGGCCATGTTTTTGTAAAACAGGCCAGTCTTTGGGTCCGCAAAGATCAATACCGGTTATGCCAATTTCTTTCGAAACCTCGCAAAGCTGGTCGAGCGTCAATTCACTGTAGCACCACGGTGAAACGGAATGATTGATATTACCCTTCAGTTTATCAGACAGCGTTTCCTTTATTTCTTCTTTCTTGAATGATGATAACATACCTGTTGCCGTTATGGCTGCTGTACCGGCAACAATATTTCTGATTGCCGATCTGCGGTTTTGTTTATTTGGCATAATTGGTTTTTATTTATGACTCTAATCAAAAGGCACAGCGCCACTTAATTCTTTTCTATCTGAATTTGACTTTTGTCTCTGAAAAACAAGGTAAATAATAAGAAAACCACCGCGGCAATACCCGCTGGTATCAACCAAATCATTTTCCACTCGTGACCAGCCGCTGAATTATAACTATCAGATATTTGACCTGCTACATAGAAACCTATTAACATACCTATACCATATGTCGCCAGTGTTATCATACCTTGTGCGGCACTTTTATATTGTGGACCTGCTTTTGAGTCGGTATAGATTTGCCCCGATACAAAAAAGAAATCATAACATACACCATGAAGCGCAATACCGATTATCAACATAAAACTTAATTCGCCAGCGTTACCATAAGCAAACATCACATATCGGATAGCCCAGGCTGCCATGCCAACCAAAATAGTCTTTTTAAAGCCGAACTTTTTAAAGAAGATAGGCAAACAAAGCATAAATAAAACTTCAGAACCTTGACCTATCGTCATTTTTCCTGTCGGATTATTAACCTTAATGTCGGTCAAAAAATTGCTTGCATTCTGGTAATAAAAGGCTAAAGGAATACATATTAAAATCGATGCTATAAAAAAGATAGCGAAATTTTTATCTTTTAATAATTTTAAGGCGTCCAAACCAAGCATTTGCGAGATGCTAACTTTCTGTCCGGCTATGGTTTTAGGCGGCGTAGCAGGTAAAGTAAAACTGAATAATCCTAAAATAAGAGAAGCAATGCAACCCATTAAAAAGGTATTTTTCAAAAAACCGCTCTTTATACCATCCGGTGAATCCCAATGAAATAAATAACTTATAGCAAGGCCGGCTACTATCCAACCTATGGTTCCCCATACACGTATGCTGGAAAACTCCTTCTCAGGATCAGTTATTTGATTAAACGAAACTGAATTAACCAGCGCTAACGTGGGCATATACAGTACCATGTAACCTAATACATAGGGATAGAATACCGATACATCGGTTGCCCGGTACATTTGGTACATTAAAACTGCACCCAAAATATGTAATACACCCAGTATGCGCTCTGCATTAAAATATTTATCAGCAATCAAGCCTATAATAAACGGAGCTATTATTGCTCCCCAGGATTGGGTTGAAAATACCGCGCCTGTTTGTGCTCCGGTGGCATGAAGTGAGTTTCCTAAAAAGGGGCCCAGCGTTACAAACCATGCTCCCCATATAAAAAACTCGAGGAACATCATTGTAGATAGCTTGACTCTGATTGATGCAGTCATGATTATTAATTTAGTTTAAATTGGTTTATTGTTTAGGTTGGGTTGGTTTATTTTTTGAGGGATAAGATATACTTAACCATCTCTTTCGCATCAGCTTGGGCAAGTGTTGGGTGTGCAGCCATAGGGATATCGCCCCAATTACCTTTACCACCTTTAATTACTTTATTTGCAAGCGTATCGATGTTAGCGTCAGTAGCAGGATATTTGTTGGCTACGTCCTGAAATGCAGGGCCAATAACTTTGGTATCAATTTTATGGCAGGTATTGCAATCGCTGGCGGCAATTAATTTAGCGCCCGGGGCCGAAGAAGCGGCTGCGGCTGATGCACTTGCTGCTGAATCGGCATTACCACCGGTAGTAGCGGTACTATCTGCACTTCCCGATTTTGAACTGCCGCCACAAGCAGCCAATACTGCACTTACACATAGAACTACAAAAACTTTTTTCATGATTTTAGTTGAATTGATTTGGAATGAAATTAATATTTATACGATGTGATAAATATATACTTTTTGATTAGAAATTTATTTATAGTTGACTCCGGCATTTCAATCAATACCCAATGTTTTCCTGTTAAAAGCATCGTCAGATCCTGATGCAGCAAAATCATCAAAAGCCTTATCTGTTACACGTATAATATGATTTTTGATAAATTCGGCACCTTCCTTAGCACCATCTTCCGGATGTTTAAGCGCGCACTCCCATTCCAGTACAGCCCATCCTTTATAGTCATATTGGGCAAGTTTGCTGAAGATACTTTTAAAATCAACCTGACCATCACCTAGCGAGCGGAAGCGGCCGGCTCTGTCAATCCAGTTCTGATAACCACCATAAACACCTTGTTTGCCGGTTGGATTAAACTCAGCGTCTTTTACATGGAACATTTTTATCCGTTCGTGGTAATTATCTATGTATTCCAGATAATTCAGGCACTGCAAAACAAAATGCGACGGATCATATAATAAACAAGCACGTTTATGGTTGTTCATCTTAGCCAAAAACATTTCGTACGTAATACCATCGTGAAGATCTTCGCCGGGGTGTATTTCATAGCAAAGGTCAATACCACAGTCTTCATATACATCTAAAATAGGTTTCCAGCGTTTGGCCAGTTCATCAAAAGCTGTATCAACAATACCTGCCGGCCTTTGCGGCCATGGGTACACCATAGGCCAAAGCAATGCGCCACTAAAAGTAACAGAAGCATTAAGGCCCAGGTTTTGCGATGCCTTTGCTGCATATTTTACCTGCTGAACGGCCCACTCCTGCCGTGCTTTCGGATTGTTGCGATAAGCCTCAGGTGCAAAGCCATCAAAAAGGCTGTCATACACCGGGTTTACGGCAACGAGTTGCCCCTGCAAGTGCGTTGACAGTTCAGTAATTTCCAAACCGTAAGCATTTACACGCCCTTTTAGTTCATCTGCATAGGTTTTACTCTCAGCAGTTTTCTGCAAATCAATAAAACGAGCGTCGAGGGTCGGTAGTTGGACGCCTTTATATCCCAGATTTTTGGCCCAGTTGCAAATAGATTCCAGGTTGTTAAACGGCGCTTCGTCGCTGATAAATTGAGCTATAAATATGGCAGGGCCTTTTATTGTAGTCATTTCTTTTTAGTCATTGGTCATTGTGTCATTAGTCATTGTTCACTTTTTTAAAGAAAAGCAATTTCCAATGATACAATCAACTCATTTTTTTATTTTTTTTCACTTGCACCTCTACTCATCTGCAAATTAAATCACATAGTCAGTCCACTTTTCGTTGCTGTTATTCGAGGCCACAACATTTTCAATAAATGCCATACCACGAATACCATCTTCAACACCCGGAAAATCAAGCCATTCGGGCTTTGGTTCCTCATCATTCAATTTTGCCTGTAGTGTCAATGCAAAATTGCGGTATAAGTTTGCAAATGCTTCCAAATAACCTTCGGGGTGACCGCCCGGTGTACGGGTATTATGCGTTGCATAAACAGATTCCCTGTCGGTATAATTTGATCCGGCACGCAAAGTTTGAGCCGGTTTGTCCAACCATTTTATGGTAAGCGTATTGGGCTCCATTTGTGCCCATTCCAAACTTCCGTTTTCACCATAAACACGTATTTTAAGCGCATTTTCTTCTCCGGCAGCTACTTGCGAGGCTGTTAATACACCGGTAGCTTTATCTTCAAAACGTAACAAAATAGCGCCGTCATCATCCAATAACCTACCCTCAACAACCGTATTTAAAGAGGCACTAAGCTGAACAATTTTTAAGCCTGATATGTATTCGGCCAAATGTGCGGCATGTGTACCAATATCACCCATGCAACCGCTCTTTCCTGATTTTGTGGGATCTGTTCTCCAGGCAGCCTGAGCATTCCCTTCTTTTTCAGAAAGCTTGCTCAACCAACCCTGGATATACTCTACATAAATTTTTCTAATTTTTCCCAACGACCCTTTTTTAACAATTTGCTTCGCCTCCTTCACCATCGGATATCCAGCATAAGTGTGGGTCAACAAAAGCATCAATCCGGTTTCATCCAGCTTTTTCTTTAATTGTTTGGCTTCATCAAGGGTAAAAGTCATTGGTTTTTCAATAACCACATTAAAACCATTTTCAAGTGCCAGCATTGCCGGGGCAAAGTGAGCAAAGTTTGGTGTTACTATGGTTACAAAATCCATACGTACATCAGCCGGTAGTTTGCTTTCCGCACTGATCATTTCTTCATAACTGGTGTAAATCCTGTCTTCCGGCAGGTAAAGTAGTCGCCCGCTTTCAATAGCAATTTCTTTACGCACACTTAAAGCGCCACATACCAGCTCAATCTGACCATCCATATTTGCAGCAATACGGTGGATAGCACCGATAAAGGCGTCTTTACCTCCGCCTATCATTCCCATGCGGAGTTTTCTATAACCCATATAATATTATTGAATTGTTGATTGTTAAATTATTGATTCGAAAAGCTTATAAATTATAAAATTATTGATTTTTATTTATTCAAATCAATAATTTTATAATTCTACCACTCAATGAAAATTTATCAGGTCGCCCAGGCCTTGTCGCCTTTTTTGTATGGAACGTCGCCATCGTAATGGCCCGGTACCGCAATGTAGCGAAGCGCCTTAGTGGCACCAATTTCTGATGTAAAATAACCCAATAAGGTTAATTGTTTCATCATTCTGAAATAGTGATTTGGCAGCTCAGGTTCTTTATAACTTGCTTCACCTTTATGTGCTGCTCTGTCGGCCTCCAGTTTTTTGTTCCTATCTTCAGTAAAAGCTTTTTGTTCTTTATCCAAAGCTATCAGCACATCCGTGCGTTGCGCCGGGCTAAGATCCAGAAATTTACTGCCAGATTGTTTTTTGGAGGCATCGTCCAATTTCGACAAGCCCTCTAAAAATGTCTTCTGATCTGCCGGTGTGTAGCAATCACGTACCATTACTGTCATAAACTGGCCTACATTGGCCGCTTTTGCACCCGGCGAACTGGTTGTTGGCAATATAGTATCAGCCACCTCATTTAAAAAGGCTACATGATCTGTATCAAACAGATCACTTACCTGGGTTGAGGTCGATTTGCATCCTGAAATAAAGAATTCGGCACCTATAACGGCACCTCCCATTAACAGGGCAACTCTACCTATAGCGTCTCTTCTATTCATTTTGTTTATTGAATTGATAAACTGTAATTTTTTAATTCTAATTTATAATGTCCAGCCTTCTCTGTATTGACGTTTAACAAACTGGTTAACGTCATCAAAGTTGGTAATCTTCATATTATCATTATCCCAAACCATTTTAATGTGACCGCCTTTTAGATCATGTCCTCTTACGGCCAAATTTGCCATCAACAACGCCTCAGTAAGCGGACCGGCAACATCAAAAGATGAACTTAATTCAGTTTTTCCGTAACCGGCTAAACATCCTTCAATCCATTGCCCATAATGACCATTTGATTGTCCGGTTACACGAGCAATAGTTTGTGGAACCTTAACTTCTGCTGTACGCGAGGTGGGAAGTAATAGTGGATTGGCCGAATAGGTGCTGGCAATCATTTTGCCTTTGGTACCGATAAATAGTGTACCGTTTCCATCGTCACCAAACCTTTCGTTAGGTCCTAGTTCTTCAGGTCTTTCCGGCTGAATACCACCATCCATCCAATGAACAGTAACATCGCCTTTGGTTTTGCCGGTTTTAGGGAAAGTTAAAGTGATATGACTCGATGGCGGACAGCTATCAGGGAAATGTCCCTGTTTAAATTCGCCAACATAAACGGTACCCACACTGGCCTGTACATCTTTTGCATATTGTAAGCCTAATACACGGAATGGAGCTTCCACCAGGTGGCAGCCCATATCGCCCAGAGCACCGGTACCATAATCCCACCATCCGCGCCAATTAAACGGCACCACATTATCTACATAATTTTTCTGTGGTGCTGTTCCTAACCAAAGATCCCAATCAAGTGTTGACGGAACTTCGGCCTGTGTAGTCGGCCATGGAATACCTTGCGGCCAAACAGGTCGGTTAGTCCAGCAATAAACAGTATGTACATCACCTATAATATCAGCATTGTACCACTCGGCCAACTGACGGGTACCATCGTTTGATGCACCCTGGTTACCCATTTGGGTTACTACTTTGAATTTTTTTGCAGCTTCGGTCAATAACCTGGCCTCCGCAATATCATGTGTTAAAGGCTTTTGCACATAAACGTGCTTGCCCATGCGCATAGCATGATATGCTACAATGGCATGTGTATGATCGGGAGTTGATACAGAGACTGCGTCAAAGTTTTTATACTCTTTATCAAACATTTTGCGCCAGTCTTTATAATAAGTTGCTTTTGGGAACTTTTTAACCGTTTCCGCCGCCCGCTTATCATCAACGTCGCACAAAAAGGCCATCTCAGCTTTTCCTGTTTTGTCAAAATGGCTAATATCATCCGCACCTTTACCACCCACACCAACACTAGCTATAAGCAAACGGTCGCTTGGTGCAATGTATCCTTTCCCACCCAATACAAAACGGGGTACAATCATAAAGCTAGCAGCAGCAACAGCGCTGGTTTTCAGGAAATCCCTTCTGGAGGGGTTTGACATTTTATTGTCGTCTTTTTCTTCGGCCATGATTTATAATTTGGTTTAGGTTTAGATATTATTCTTTTTAAGCTGTTCAACGGCATAATTTGCTGCCCTTGCGGTCATAGCCATATAAGTTAATGATGGATTCTGACAAGCAGTTGATGCCATTGCGGCGCCATCGGTAACAAATACGTTTTGTGCATCCCAAACCTGGTTCCAGCCATTTAACACTGATGTTTTAGGATCACGGCCCATACGCGCTGTGCCCATTTCGTGAATACCTCTTCCTAAAAAGCCATTGCCACTATGAGTTTTAACATTCTTAACGCCTGCTGCTTCTAACATCTCTTTAGCATCGTTCTCCATGTCAATTCTCATTTTCTTTTCATTATCCCTTATTTCTGCATCAAATGCCAAAACAGGTAATCCCCACTTATCTTTTACAGTCTTATCAAGCGTTATTTTGTTGTCATGATATGGCAGGGTTTCACCAAAACCACCTATACCCATTGTCCAGGTACCTGGCTCTGTCAACGCATCTTTAAATGCACCGCCAACATTCATTTCGGCAATATCTCGGCTCCAGCCTTCGCGGCTGCCACCGCCCTGATAGCCGAATCCGCGTATATAATCGCGCTTTTCGCCATTCAAATTCCTGTAACGTGGAATATAGATACCATTAGCCCTACGGCCAAAATAATACTTGTCTTCAAACCCTTCAACGGTACCTGAAGCGCCAACGCCTAAGTGATGATCCATTACGTTATGACCCAACTCGCCGCTGCTGCTGCCTAAACCATCCGGCCAAATATCTGTGGCCGAGTTCATTAATATCCAGGCACTGTTAAAGGTCGATGCATTAACAAAAACTATCTTTGCAAAAAACTCATAAGTTTGGTTTGTTTCTGCATCCAATACCTCAACGCCCTTTGCTTTTTTAGTATCCTTATCGTACAAAATTTTTGTAACAATTGACCACGGGCGAACTGTTAAGTTCCCGGTAGCCATTGCAGCAGGCAAGGTTGATGACTGTGTGCTAAAGTAAGCTCCAAACGGACAACCCAACCAGCATTTATTACGGTATTGGCAATTGGTACGTGCATAATGCGGTACAGTAATATTAGCGGTACGGCCTATAACAAAATTACGGCTGTCTTTATAAAACTCTTTAAAACGTTTAGCAACATCTTTTTCAACCACGTTCATTTCCATTGGTGGCATAAATTCGCCATCGGGAAGTATAGAAAGGCCATCTCTGTTACCAGATATACCTGCAAATTTTTCAGCGTAACCATACCATGGCTCCAGATCTTTGTAGCGGATAGGCCAGTCAACCCCAATACCGTCTTTAGCATTAGCTTCAAAGTCCATTTCAGCCCAACGGTATGATTGTCTGCCCCACATTAATGAGCGACCACCTACATGATAACCTCTGAACCAATCAAAACGTTTAGTTTCTACATACGGGCTTTCTTTTTCGTTAACCCAATAGTCAAGGTTGGTTTCATTCAAAGGATAATCGCGTTTAAGAACAGGATAATCTTTGATCATTTCCTGCGTACGCCCTCCCCTGTGAGGAAACTCCCAGGGATCTTTGTTAGCATTAACATAATCTTTAATGTGTTCAATGTTGCGACCACGCTCCAGCATGATTGTTTTCAGGCCCTTTTCGGTAAGTTCTTTTGCAGCCCATCCTCCCGAAATTCCCGAACCGATGACAATGGCGTCATAAGTATTTGCAGACATATTTTAATTAATAAATGGTTTGATAAATTTATATAATCGGTTACTCCGACTAATGTATGAACAATAAATTACTGAACAAATATTTCATTGTGTTTTTTTAACACAATAACGGCTTTACACTTTACTAACGCACTTTTCCGGTTGTTTTATATAAACTTTTTTTAAGAAAAATGGCGTTTAAACGTTCCCTTTCTGCATTTCACTAACCGCATAATCTGCCGCGCGGGCAGTTAAAGCCATATAAGTAAGTGATGGGTTTTGGCACGACGTGGAAGTCATGCATGCACCGTCTGTAACAAATACATTTTTGCAGGCATGCATCTGGTTCCATTTATTCAAGACAGAAGTTTTCGGGTCATTTCCCATACGTGCCCCACCCATTTCATGAATATCCAAACCTGGTGCCTGATGGTTGGTTGATGGCTTAATATTGGTAAACCCGGCAGAAGTAAACATTTCGGTTAGTTGTTCGATATAATCCTTTTTCATCTTTTCATCGTTATCATCATAATCAACCGAAATACTTAGTAATGGCACACCCCAATCATCTTTTAGTTTTGAATCGAGTTTTACAAAATTGCTTTCCTTAGGGATGGTTTCGCCCATTAGGTGCGAACCCACGTACCACGGACCTAAATCACCCTTAACGGCATTTTCTTTCAGACTAGCACCAACACCATCGTAATTATGTTGTTTAAACCGATAAGCACTAAATCCGGATGCGTAGCCTCTTAAAAAGTCGGTTTCCTGTTTATATACATTCCTGAAACGCGGTATATATCCGCCACCTGCCGGATTTCGTCCGTCGGTAGTCCAGTCCTTAAAGCCATCATATTCTGCGCCGATATGAGCAGAATAGTTGTGAAAAGCGACGTATTTACCTAATACACCGCTGTCATTACCCAACCCATTTGGAAAACGGTTTGAAGTGGAATTTAAAAGGATAAGATTTGTATTTAAAGCTGCCGCGTTTACAAAGATGATTTTGGCGTAATACTCAATGGTTTCTTTTGTTTGCGTATCAACAATCCGCACGCCTGTTGCCTTACCCAACTTTTCATCGTAAATAATTGATTCAACTACAGAATGAGGCCTCAATGTTAATTTACCCGATCTTAGTGCCCAGGGTATGGTTGATGAATTTGCACTAAAATAGCCGCCAAACGGGCACCCGCGCTGACAAAGTGTGCGGCTCTGGCATTGGGTACGCCCCTGGTCAATATGTATTTGATTAGGTTTTGATAAGTGCGCACACCTGGCACTTATTACATACCTGTTTTTATAATTGGATTTAACGTGATTGCTAAAATAGCTTTCAACATCATTTAAAGGGTAAGCGGGCAAAAATTCACCATCCGGTAATTCAGGAATGCCATCCCTATTTCCTGATATCCCGGCAAACTTCTCTACATAACTATACCACGGATCAATATCTTTATATCTTATTGGCCAATCAACAGAAAAGCCATCCCTTGCAGGGCCTTCAAAGTCAAAATCACTCCAGCGCTGGGTTTGCCTAGCCCACATTAACGATTTGCCTCCTACCTGATAGCCCCGTATCCAATCAAATGGCTTTTCCTGTACATAAGGGTGCTCCTTGTCTTTTACAAAAAAATGAGCCGCATCTTCACCAAATGCGTAACATCTGTTCACTATTGGGTTAGCTTCCTGAACATCCATCGGTAAAACACCGTGATGTGGAAATTCCCATGGATAAAGGTTTGTTGTGGGATAATCTTTAACGTGTTTTACATCACGGCCACGCTCAAGCATTAATGTTTTAAGTCCTTTGCCGGTTAGCTCTTTAGCTGCCCAGCCGCCACTCATTCCAGAGCCTATTACAATTGCATCAAAGGTGCGTTCTTTAACGCTATCAATATTTAAATTGGCCATAATTAAGCTTGCTTTAAATTTTTAACCGGAAAATGTGCATTGTATCTACCCGGCACCAACTCATATACAATTTGTTTAGTCATAAAATACTGCGATGTGGTATAACCAAAAAGAGTTTGTTGCTTAACGGCCCAATAAAAGGCAAAAAGCGGATTAGCATCTACAGTTTTTTGCGGTTTGGTATTTCTGCCGGCAGGCGTTTTGGCACCGCCTTGTTTTTTGGCGCTTTCTTCAATCCCAGTTAAAACAGCTTCACGATCTTTTACGTCAAGATCACCAAACGATTGATTGTACTTTTTTTGCACCATGCCATCAAATTCAACCAATCCGTTTACAATTGATTTTTGGTCCTTTTTTGTATAGCATTCGTCCAGCATTTTTAAAACAAACAAATGCACATTAAGATCTTTTGCACCCGGAGTTTCAGTTTTTGGAATAATGGTTTCACAAACATCCCCAATCAGTTTTTCCTGGTCTGCATTAATATTCAAATGTTTAAGGTCAATAACTGGCGACCCTCCATTTTTTAAACACGATGGCAGTAATGTGGCACCGCCTATCACTAAAGCCAGATTTTTTATAACCGCTCGCCTGTTCATATTATTAAATAATTTTTAGCGTTAATCATGTATAATTAACATTTATTAATATCTGCAGTAAATAGCTTTAAGCTAATTGGTTTATATTGCTATTTGATTAAAACTCAAAGCCGGTGAAAATCTTAGTAGGCAGAAAAGATTAAACAAAGTTGAAAGTTAAGGTATTACCGTTAATAACCCCAATTTTTCATGGTTTGTAAATCAATTTTTACACAGTCAACCGGATCCTTGCCCTGGTACGATTCCTGTTCTATAATAAACTGGGAGGTTCCTCCTTTTTTGCGGGCAATTTTTAAAGTTTCTCTAACCGGCAATACGCCCTGGCCAAGTATCGTGCTTTCATAGCCGTGTCCCATTTCTCCGTTCACTGCCGATTTAATTTCATCCTTAACATGCATCAATTCAAACCTGCCGGGATATTTGTTAATGATATCAATAGCCACACCGCCCGGTAGCCCAAACATATTACCGATATCCAGCTGTTGGGCAACTAATGATGTATCCGTATTGGCAAGGATATAGTCGTACAAATTGCCATCCCCTATTTTTGTTGTAAATTCAAAATCATGATTGTGGTAGCCAAACTTCATTCCATTAGCTTTACACAATTCGCCGCATTTGTTAAACTGCTCCATAAAGCGCTTTAAGCCATCCATATCTGTACGTAAGCTTTCATCAAGCCACGGGCTTATCACATACTTTTGTCCAACTGTTGCAGCATCATCAATGGTATACTTCCACTTATCGGTGAAATCATTTTTAGCAGCATCCCAATCTTGCGCCGTCATTACAGTATGGCCGCTTGGCATTTGCAAATCAATATCATTCAAAAGCTTTTTAAAATCTTTTGCTGTGTAACCATAAAATTTCCGGTCGATATAGTTTGCGTGTTCTACATGCCGAACACCATCATCGTAAAGCTTTTTTAAAGTACCCGAAGGATCTGCTTTCATGGCATCCCTAACCGAATAAAGCTGAACACCCAGGCGTTCAATCTTTGTCGGAGGACCAGCTAACAAATGATCAGGTATTAAAACTGCACCGGCAGCTACTAAAGCTGTACTTTTTATAAAATCGCGACGTGATGGGTTCATAGTTATCAGTTAGTTTATTGCTGTTGGAAATACTGGAAACAATAAGGTATTGTTACTCACAAACGCCAGGTGTTTGCTATCAGGCGCCCACGAAGGCGTGTTGATAGTTCCTTGCCCGCCGTACAGATAGGCAATAACTTTTATCGGGCCGCCGCCAACCGGCATAACCCGCAGGTATACGTGTTTGTAAAAAGGATGATCGCCGGCGGACACTTCGGTTTTCAGGAAAGTAATAAATTCAATCCATTTGCCATCCGGTGAAATATGAGGGAACCAGTTATCGAAATCATCATTCGTTATCTGCGTTTGTTCGCTGCCGTCGGCCTTCATCTGCCAAATCTGCATCAAACCGCTGCGAACGGAGTTGAAGTAAATATATTTTCCATCGGGCGAATATTCGGGCCCGTCGTCTAAACCCGGGGCTGTTGTCAACCGGACTTCGGGGCCACCTGCTGAGGGGATGCGATAAACATCATACTCCTTATCTCTAGAGCCACAAAATACAATATACTTTCCATCCGGAGACCAGCCATGCATATACGATGGGCCTATCTTATTCATACGGCGTGGTGTACCACCTGTTGCAGGCAACACCCATCCTATTGAATTACCTGTGCTATCACTGCTACTCACAGCAAGCCATTTGCCATCAAATGAAATTACGTGGTCATTATTATTGTGCACAGCGGAACCTGTATTTAACACAGTTGGTAAATTAGTTTTCAGGTTAAATGTATACAACAAACCGTCACTGTTATAAAGCAGGTTGCCGCCATCCTTCATCCAGTTAGGCGCCTGTAATGATTTTGGCGACTGATAAATTATTTTACTGTTTTGAGATTCAAGGTCAAGTATTTCTATTTCGCTACCTAAATACTGGTGATATGGAACTAAATCTTTCCCGGCAGGTACAACAATACGAACATTATTAAACACCGCCTTTTCGGTAACATCAGGATTGTGTGCACATATAAATAAACCAACGTACACATCATCGCCTAAATCAACGTCGCTTATTTCCTGCGAAACAAACACGTCTCCCTTACGGGCAACAGACATGGTATAAGTACTGCCTTTTCGCTCCAGTTGAATAACATCAGCCGATGTTAATTCAAATTTCTTTTCTTCGGTGGCCCCTCCCACGGTTCTGCGGAATTGCAACGATGTTAAGCCAGCTCCATGAACCGCAGCGCTGATATGTTTTGAATTTGAATCGAGCGAAGTACGCACCATCCATCCAAATTTGCGGTGCTCTTCAACACCTTTACCAATAAACGCTGCGTTAGTCCGTAATATAAAATCGCCTTTCATGCGTTTCCATACAAAATGGAATTCGTCATGAGTGGCCCAAATGTTTGTTCCGGAGCCTGATAAATAATACTCCTGCGATTTACTATCGTAAGTACCGCTACCCGGATGCTTAACTTTGCCTATATCACCCTGATCATCAAATATTCCTATCTGATTACTTTGTGCCTGCAACTTCGTTACAAATAAAAAAAAAGCACAAACGAAAAAAAACCGGTAAATTATTTTTTTGCTCATAGGGTTATATTGGTTGTAATTGGTTTACTAAGGTAAAAATTACATTTGTAAATGAAATAGTGTTATTGTAACAATATGTGTTCACTATTCACTCATTTAATAGTTAGCGTATAAAACAAAGGGATTCTGGTTTTATTGATATGCATTCAGGTCGACAGAATACATTTTTATTTTTTGATTTTGTTGCTGTATGCTCTATATTGGCAAAAACCGAATATCTGTGAGAAAACTATTCTGCTTTCTGCTAACTATCTTTCTTTTGTCGCATTGTTTTGCCCAGGATACCGTGGAACGCAAAAACAAGCTCTCTGATTCTATTATTGAAAGTTTTTGGGTGCTAAAATCAAACAAGGACATTAAACAAGGTGTTTATAGAGCTTTTTTTAAGCGCAGAACTTTAATCGCGGCAGGTAATTATAATAACAACAAAAAAACAGGCACATGGAACTTTTATAAACCCAATGGACTGTTAGTTCAGCGTTTTAATTACGATAATAATAAGTTGCTATTTGAATCGGCGTCTGATACTTTGTACGATGTTCATTATTTATTTGACGAGAAACTCAATGACTCGGATGTGATAACCAGGCCGGTAAAAACCGGCGGGATTTACTACGGGATGGTTCCGTATCTGGGCATTTTTCAATTGCCTTTTGAAACATTTGATATAAATACTGATAATTTTGACGCAACTGTTGAGCTATTGATAAGCCCGCTCGGAAGATTAGCCGACTATAAGGTTCATGTAATATCTGCCTATTATAAGTTTAATCAAACCTTTAACCTTGATGTTAATCTTTTTGGTGAGGCCGACAGGCAGTTTATACCGGCAACATTAAATGGCGATGCCGTTTTATCAAGAATTATTATCAGATGTTATGTTACCGGGACGGGAAAGCTCGACTTTTATTAAATTGTCTTTTGTTATTGGAAACTTCGTTTCCAATTTAATTGCAAAATATAAGGACTTCAATTTAAAAAACCAAAGCCCCTATATTAACGCCGGTTATTTTCTGTTACCAGAAAATTGAATAAAGTGCCACTACTATAGTGGTTACAATAAGTGCACCCGCCAAAAAGCCCTTTGATGTTTTAAACATTGATGAATCAATTTCAAGCCCATTAGCCACCACGCCTCTTGTAGCATCTATTTTTGATATAAAAAACATGCCTGCAACGCAAATAATAAACACAAAGCCCATCCGGTCAAGAAATGGTATTTCGTAAAGCTTGGTCACCTTGTCATCCTGCAAGGCCAGTTTTGAAAAGCCATAAGGCGACAGGAAACTTAAGTCTGCAAAACGAGGTAATACTTTAAAAAAACAAGAGAATACAAATCCGCCAACGGTAGCAAACATAGCCGCATTTGAGGTCGCCTTTTTCCAGAAAAATCCCAGTATGAACATGGCAAAAATACCCGGAGACACAAAACCGGTATATTCCTGTATGTATTGGAAGCCTTGCTTGCCTTCGCCCATCAACGTTTCTCCTATCAAAAATGATAAGATCACGCCTAAACACATGGCGGCTAATACTGCCCATTTCCCAACGCTAACCAATTTTTTATCATTCGCTTCGGTATTAATGGCTTTTTTGTAAATGTCCAATGTAAAAATAGTGGCTATACTATTTGCTTTACCGGCCAGTGAAGCAACTATAGCCGCTGTTAATGCAGCAAATGATAAACCTTTTAGCCCCGTAGGCAACAGATTTAATAATGACGGGTAAGCTTTATTTGGATCGAGAACACCTTTATGACTTAACATTTCCTGGTGGAACATACCTTTTTGATAAAGCAAATACGCTGCTATACCCGGTAATACCACAATAACAGGCATTAGTAATTTTAAAAAAGCGGCAAAGAGAATACCCCCGCGGGCAGTTTTCAGGTTTGCACCCAAAGCTCTTTGCGTAATATACTGATTACAACCCCAATAGTTAAGGTTGGTGATCCACATGCCACCTATTAAAACCGATAAGCCCGGAAGATCCATATAATTGGGATTATCTTTCTTAAATATCATATGGAAATGATCGCCAGCCTCGGAGTGTAATATTTTGAAGCCATTTATTAAGCCATGAGTGCCTTCTTTTTCGCTTAAAAGTGTTAATGCTAAATAGGATGCCATTAAACCACCTAAAATAAGTACAGCAACCTGTATAACATCGGTATAGCCAATTACTTTCATGCCGCCCAGGGTAATAAACACGGAGAAAACAGCCAGTAAAACTATACATAAGTGAATGTCGATTCCTGATATGCCGCTGATAGCTAAAGCACCCAGGTATAATATCGACATTAAGTTTACCACAATATAAAGCATCAGCCAAAAAATAGCCATCACCATAGCCACGGTACTGTTGTAACGTTGGTTTAAAAACTGAGGCATGGTGAATATCTTATTTTTAAGATATACCGGTATAAAAAAAACAGCCACAATAATTAAAGTAATAGCTGCCATCCACTCGTACGTTGAAATGGCAAGGCCCATTTTAAAAGCCGAACCGCTGGTACCGATAAATTGCTCGGCCGAAATATTAGAAGCTATAAGCGATGCACCTATTGCCCACCAAGTAAGCGAACCCTCGGCTAAGAAATAGTCTTTTGAAGTGGCATCGGCATTATGTTTTCGTTTGTACACCCAATAGCCATAGGAAGCTACTATTATAAAATACACTAAAAATACCAGGTAGTCTCCAATGGATAATTGTTTCATAATTTAATAAAAGATTTAATGTTGGTTTGACAATTATAAATTATATAAATCTCTTTTTCAAATTTTGGGGCAATTCAATTTTAACGGCACTTATATCGAAAGATTAATCCATGAGTAATTGGAATAAAGAAATCACCAAATCTTAGCAATAGATTCGATTTTTTACGATTTGTAACAATCGTTTTATTCAACAAAAAAGCCGTTGGCTTTGTCTGCATAACAAACAAAGCCAACGGCTTCCTGATATTTTGGGGCAAATAAATATTAATGGGCGTGATGTCCGTCTGCGCCATGCGCGTGGCCGTGCGATAATTCTTCGGGTGTGGCCGGGCGAACATTAAGGATATTTCCTTTAAAGTGTAGTTCCTGGCCTGCCATTGGGTGGTTAAGGTCAACTATTACCGAATCTTCGGCAACAGAAACAACCTGTCCCTGAAAACGGTTGCCATTGTTATCCTGTAAAGGCAATATGCTGCCAATTTCAGGCACTTCAGTACCATTAAACATTTCAATAGGTAAATTAGCTACCGCTTCTTCATCATACTCACCATATGCATCTTCGGCAGATAAACGGAACTCATAAGTATCTCCGGTTGAAAGTTCACTTAAATTTTCTTCAAACTTCGGCAGCATTTGTCCTGCGCCAAATAAAAAAGTAAGCGGTTGCTCTTCTGTAGCGCTTTCCTGTAATACTTCAGAACCCTCTTGATCTACATACAAATCGTATGTTAATGACACTACGTGTTGTGGTTTAATTTTCATTGCAATTTTTTTTGTTTTTAATTTTTGTCAGCAAAACTCATAAGGAATTTGCTGTTTTAGCCCCTGATTTGTTTTAAGGCATCTTTAATATTAAGTGCAGGCAATCCGCAGGTTTTATCTTTACAAATAAATATTTGTGTAACAGCGCCAAACTTATCCTGCAGCAAAGGTAAACTTCCTTTTTTACCGCCCAAGATAATTTTGTTTGGGATGTAATTTTTTTCCATTGCTGCGCGGATGTCTTCAAAATCATCTCCGGCTATTGCAATTTCATATGTCCCAAATATCTCTTCTTGCAATAATGATACCCAATTTGAATAAGATGAAGGGTAGCTTACCAAATGAGGCATAATATTCCTCAGTAACTGGGCTGATATATTCAAATAGTGTTCATTATCAAAAAACAAGCCCAGTTTTTTTAAGTTATGAGCCATTACAGAGTTCGACGACGGCGTAACGCTATCCATAATTTCAGATTTACGGGCTATTAGTTGCTCATCATCATTGGCGGTGTAAAAAAAGATGCCGTTAGCTTCATCATGGTAATAGAGAATTGCAGTATCAGCCAACTCTTTGGCCCGTTGAAGCCATTGCTCATCAAAAGTAACTTCATACAAAGCAATAAAAGCATCAATTATATTGGCGTAATCATCTAGGAATGCTATCTGGTCATTTTCTGCTGAGTTGAACACTCTTATCAGCCTGCCATCTTTTTTAAAAAGGTTGTTCAATATAAATTTTGCGTTTTTAAGGGCAATAGCAAGATATTCCGGTTCATCAAAGGCTCTGTAAGCGGCGCATAAACCTTTTAACATTAAACCATTCCATGAGGTTAATATTTTATAATCAAGCCCGGGCCGCACACGAAGGCTGCGGGCCTCAAATACTTTTTTTGCGGATGTGCGGATTTTAGCAAGCATTTCCTCAACCTTCAATCCCAATTTAGTGGCCAGCGCCTCGTCAGTATGTTTTCTGAACAACACATTTGAGGCTTCTTCCTCCCAGTTACCATCATCAGTAACGTTGTAGTAAATACAAAAAAGTTCGGCATCAGCACCTAATATTTCTTCAATTTCGATTTTAGTAAAGATGTAAAATTCACCTTCTTTACCTTCACTATCAGCATCAAGCGCCGAATAAAAACCATATTCAGGCGAAGTAAGCTCCCGCAAGGTAAAGCCAATAGTTTCTTCTACTATTTTTTTATAAAGCGGATCAGGGCTCCAGGTAAAAGCTTCGGAATAAAGACTTATCAGCTGCGCATTGTCGTATAGCATTTTTTCAAAATGAGGCACATGCCAACGGCCATCAACCGAGTATCTCGCAAAACCGCCGCCGATATGATCGTATATACCACCAAAGGCCATTTTATGCAGGGTTAATTGAAGCGCTTCTGCAATTTGCTCATCATTTAATAAATATGCCGCGCGCATCAGGCTAAGCCAGTTATTGGGCACAGGAAATTTAGGAGCCGAGCCAAAACCACCTTCTTTATCATCAAAATATTTTTTCCAGTTGCTTATTATAGGTTCCAGATCAGCTTTTGTATATGCCTGCTGCTCTTTTACAAATTCAACAGATTCATATTGTTGAACACCCTGGGTTAGCTTTAATGCATATTCTTCGGCATCTACTGGTTTTTGTTTATAAAAATCGGCCAGGTTAAACAGCAAACTTGTCCAATCATTTTTGCGAAAATAAGTGCCGCCATAAATAGGCCGCTGATCGGGCAAACAGATACAATTTAGCGGCCATCCTCCCCTGCCCGTCATTAACTGCACTGCGCTCATATACACCTGATCTACATCGGGCCGCTCTTCCCTATCAACCTTAATACAAACAAAATATTCGTTCATTACAGCCGCCACCTGTTCATCTTCAAAACTCTCATGCTCCATTACATGGCACCAATGACAAGCAGAGTAGCCGATGCTTACCAATATCAGCTTATTTTCGCCCTTTGCTTTTTGCAGCGCCTCAGTACCCCATGGATACCAGTTAACCGGGTTATTGGCGTGCTGCAGCAAATAAGGAGAAGTTGAATTGGCCAAACGATTCATATCAATTTTTATTTGCAGCGAAAATGCAATAATTAACCCGTTTAAAACTAAATCAATTGTAACGAATAAAAGTTTTACAAAAAGGGATAATGTTTATGCTGTTACGCAACAATTCTGTCGTAAGCAACTATTTGGAAATTGTTTTGTACCAAGGATCTTACATATTATCAATTTCATAATTTATTTGGTTAATTTGCCCCGTAAAATATTAACTGACAAAATGAACCTCAAAAAATTACACTATTTGCTAAGTGGATTGAGTTTACTCCTCATTGCAGCAAGCACTGCCTCGGCACAAACCGCGGCCGATTCGATAAAATACAACCACCTGGATGTTTTTGATTCTACTCCATGGCCGGTAACAACAGGTGATACCCGTTCTGCCAGCGGGCAGCCAGGTCAGCATTACTGGCAAAACCGTGCCGATTACGCCATAAAAGCTACTTTAACTGAAGCTCAGGATACCACAGTGACCGGCGAGGTAACTATATCTTATACCAATAACAGCCCGGACAATCTTGATTATTTGTGGTTGCAGCTTGATCAAAATCTTTTTAAACCTGATTCGCGTGGTGCCGCTACTACTCCTATCGGTGGCGATCGTTTTGATGTTAAAGGCTTTAACCGCGGCGGGTATCATATTGAATCTGTATCGGTAACCTACAAAGGCCAAACTTATAAAGTTGACCCAATAATTAATGACGCGCGCATGCAAGTGCGTTTAAACACCCCAATGGGAGCAAAAGGCGAAAAAATACAGGTAAAAATTAATTACAGCTTCTCTATTCCTTTTTATGGCGCCGACCGTATGGGCCGCAAGAAATTTAAAGAAGGCTATGTTTATGAAATTGCCCAGTGGTATCCGCGCATGTGTGTGTACGATGATGTTGAAGGCTGGAATACCTTACCATACATGGGTTTAGGTGAGTTTTATTGCGATTATGGTGATTATGATTATTTCATTACCGCCCCTGCCGATATGACTGTAGTAGGGTCTGGTGACTTGCAAAACGCAACACAAGTTTTAAATTCTACTCAACAAAGCCGCTTAGCCGAAGCACGCAACAGCGATAAAACGGTAATGATTATAAAACCAGAAGAGGTTAGTGAAGCAGCAACGCATCCGTTCAAGGGATCGTTAACCTGGCATTTTAAAATGCTAAACACACGTGATGTATCATGGGCAGCATCAAAAGCATTTATCTGGGATGCAGCAAGAGTTAATTTTCCGTCAGGCCGTAAAGGTATTGCGATGAGTACTTATCCTATTGAAAGTGCAGGCAATGACTCTTGGGGACGCTCAACCGAATACCTGAAAAACAGCATGGAAATCTATTCACAGGCATATTTTGAATACCCATGGAATTCAGCAGTAAGCGTATCCGGTGTTGCTTTGGGTATGGAATATCCGGGTATTATATTTTGCTTAAGCAATTTGAAAAATGGCGGTCTTTGGGGCGATATTACCCACGAAATTGGCCACAACTGGTTCCCGATGATTGTAGGTTCAAACGAGCGTAAATACATGTGGATGGATGAAGGCTTCAATACTTTCATCAATGAATATGCAACCGAAAAATTTAATAACGGCGAGTATTTTAACAGCAAAACCAGAATGGCAAACGGCATTGCCCGCATGATGACCCGTGCAAAGGACCCATTAATGGTCGCACCTGAAGCCATTAACGATTACGGTCAATATTATTCCAAGACCGCACAGGGGTTGGATATGTTGCGGAATGTAGTTTTGGGTCCTGAGCGTTTTGACTATGCCTTTCACGAATATGTAAAACACTGGGCATTTAAACACCCGCTTCCATATGACTTTTTCAGAGCAATGAATGATGCATCCGGCGAAGATTTAAATTGGTTTTTCAGACCATGGTTCTTCACCACCTGGAAACTTGACCAGGCAATAGAATCAGTAAAATATGTAAAAGATGACGCCGCAAATGGCGCCTTAATTACTCTGTTGAATAAAGAAAAAATGGCCATGCCGGTTATTTTAAAAATCACACAGGCTAATGGCAAAACTGAAACCATTACGTTACCGGTAAATATTTGGCAGCGTGCCGGTGAGTGGACATTTGTTTACCCATCAACTTCTGCTATTCAATCTATCGAACTTGATCCTGATCACCAATTACCAGATGTTGATAGAAAAAACAATGTTTGGAACGGAAAATAAAAGTATTTCGGATTTGCGCCACCGCTAAAGCTAAGGCGGCACGCGGTCGGAATTTCGATTTCGGAATTAAAATAACAAAGAGACCTGCTTTTTTCAAAGCGGGTCTCTCTGTTATTATTTTCTGGTTAAGAGTTTCGGTATTACGATGTTGAATAAAAAGCAACGAATATCCTGATTCTTCAGACTAATATCTAATTCCTTTTCTTTGCCATTTTCCTTTTCTGATCTCAGCCCAAAACCTTAATTTCGTCCTCTTAGAAAAGAGGAGATAAATGTGGATTATTTACAGGGATTAAACCCGGAGCAACAGGCAGCAGTAAAACAGATTAATGGGCCGGTGATGATTATTGCCGGCGCCGGATCGGGCAAAACAAGAGTTATTACTTATCGTGTAGCACACTTAATCCGAAACGGGGTTGATTCGTTTAACATATTGGTGCTAACCTTTACCAACAAGGCGGCCCGCGAAATGCGTGAGCGTATCAATCATTTAGTAGGTCCCGAAGCTAAAAATATCTGGATGGGTACCTTTCACTCTGTTTTTGCTAAATTACTCAGAGTTGAGGCTGATAAAATAGGTTATCCCAATAATTTCACCATTTACGATACTGACGACAGCAAAAGCGTATTAAGAGCCATTTTAAAAGAAATGAACCTTGATGACAAGCTGTATAATCCAAACTTTGTACATAACCGCATATCGGCAGCAAAAAACAACCTGGTATCGTGGCAGGAATATCAAAAAAACGAACAAATCCAAGCTGATGACTTGTCCGGCGGCCGCGGTATGCTGGGTACTGTCTATCAAAATTACGCAACCCGTTGCTACCGGGCTGGCGCAATGGATTTTGACGATTTACTCTTTAAAACAAACGAACTACTCAAAAACCATCCCGAGGTGCTGAATAAATACCAGCACAAATTTAAATACCTGATGGTGGATGAGTATCAGGATACCAATTTTTCGCAATATCTTATTGTAAAAAGACTTGCGGCAGTAAACGAAAATATTTGCGTTGTTGGTGACGATGCGCAAAGTATTTACGCATTCCGTGGTGCCAATATTCAGAATATCCTCAATTTCGAAAAGGATTATCCGGATCTGAAAGTTTTTAAGCTCGAACAAAACTACCGGTCTACTCAGAATATTGTTAATGTTGCCAACAGCATTATATCCAACAATAAAGAGCAGCTTAAAAAAAATGTTTTTTCTGAAAAGGAAGCAGGCGACAAAATAAAGGTAATGCGAGCCTTCAGCGATAACGAGGAAGGCAAGCTTGTAGCTGAATCTATAATGCAGGAAAGAAGTACCAGGGGCTTAAAATGGCATGATTTTGCTATTCTTTACCGCACCAACGCCCAGTCACGTTCCATGGAAGAAGCTTTGCGTAAAATGGGCACACCCTACAAAATTTACGGAGGCTTATCGTTTTACCAGCGTAAGGAAATTAAAGACCTTATTGCTTATTTCAGGCTTACTTTTAATCCGAATGATGAAGAGGCTTTGAAAAGGGTAATTAATTACCCGCGAAGAGGTATCGGCGACACCACCGTTGACCGTATTATTGTAAGCGCCGATCAGCATCAGATAACACCGTTTGAAGTGATCATCAATCCGTCAAAATACCTTGATGGGCGTACATCAGCCTCTGTTGGTGCTTTTGCTACCATGATACAAAGCTTTCAGGTACTTACAAAAACCCAAACGGCCTACGAATCGGCATTGCATATTGCGCAGCACTCGGGGCTATTGAAGGATTTGTATGAAGATAAATCGGTTGAAGGATTAAACCGGTACGAAAACATACAGGAGTTATTAAACGGTATAAAAGAATTTTCGGAAAGAGAAGATATTGAGGAAAAGGGATTAGATGTTTTTATGCAGGATGTTGCACTGTTAACAAACGACGATAAAGACAATGACCCTAATGCGGATACTGTTTCATTAATGACAATACATTCGTCCAAAGGGCTGGAATTTCCACAAGTGTACGTTGTGGGCTTGGAAGAAAATCTTTTCCCATCGCAAATGTCACTTAATTCGCGAAGCGATCTGGAAGAAGAACGCCGGTTATTTTATGTGGCCACAACACGCGCCGAAAATAAATTAACTTTAAGCTATGCCACTTCGCGCTTTAAATTTGGCACGCTGATAAGTTGCGAACCAAGTCGGTTTCTGGATGAAATAGACGCCAGGTACCTTGAGCTTGATTATACGGCTAAACCAGCTGCAGGTAACGATGCATTTTTCAGTGATGAGAGAACTGCCTGGAGCCGGGGAAGCGATACATTTTCAAAACCAAAACAACCCACAGTAAAAACAACCTCTATTTTAGCGAAAGCGCATGTACCATCTGCCGGCTTTGCACCTTCAGATACGACTAATTTACAGGTTGGTATGGAAGTTGAGCACGAAAGGTTCGGATTTGGCAAAGTAATTAGCCTTGAAGGCAATAAACCTGATATAAAGGCCACTATTTTCTTTAAGGAAATTGGTCAGAAACAGCTTCTTTTAAAGTTCGCCAAACTGAGAATATTGAATACATAAGAAAAAAATACCCACTTTTTGTAGAAATAATTCCCCGATTTTTTATTAAGATATTTATTAACCCGTTTTATCGGGTTTTTTGCCCATTAATTAAAATGGCACAAATTTTGAATCCAGTTTTAGTCCTAATATATCTTAAGAAAAACTATTGAGAACAACCTTATGAACGAAAATCCAAAAAAGAAGACCAATAAATCCGTTGGTAAAAACATCAGAACTATCCGTCATCAACGCGGTTGGAGCCAGGAAGACGTTGCTAATCGTTTAGGTATATCTATTCCTGCTTTTTCAAAAATTGAAACTGGCGTAACCGACATCAACCTATCCCGACTTGAACAAATCGCAAACATCTACGAAGTTAACGTAATTAATTTGCTGGCACTTGATGCAGAAGAGACCGAACCCCAGGCATCTAACTTAAGCATCGCCCAAAAGAAAATTATCGACCGCGAGGCAGAAATTGCCAACTTACAACGTAAAGTAATTTTACTTTATGAAGAATTGCGCAATAAAACCGTTGCTTCAATTTAACACCCGGTAAGTAATCTGTTCATTAAATACGACACTTTTGTCTTCTCATTTATGCGATGACCTGAAAGTGTATTTACTAATTTTTTACTTACAAACAGGTATTTTACGACTAAAACAGCTCTTAAACGCTCAAAGCTTCAGAATTTGAACTGACTTTGGAGAAAGAATTGTATTTATCTAAACAGAACAATTTACCTGTTATGTCAAATTACCTCATCTCCATATCAAAAACAGAAACTTTAAAAGACGGCACCATACATGATCTGGAAAGTAAGCTTAAAGTGAATGTATTTGATCTTTTAAAATCGCGCTTTAAACCTAGCAAGGGAGAAGTTCAGTTCTTTGTAACCGCGGGAAAAGAAACACTGGCTTTTGAAACTAAAGGATTTAAAAAGCATCGCAAACTGCTTGTTTTACAAATGATATCCTGGTATTGCATTTATTTAGGATTATTAGAAGCGCAAATTCATTCCTCATTACCATTGTAAACTTAAGTTCAAGCAATAACAACTTATCTGAAAAGCCCCGCTGGCGGCCCAAGAAACGTGTAAGGTGAGAATTACTTTGAGTTAAAAGCCAATCCGCCCGGGATCATGCAGCATATCGCTCATCTCAATTATTTTATCATCGATTTCGCTTACACACTTATTCATCATCCGGATACACTCCTGTTTGTCAACTAAGCCCTCTTTTTCGAGGTTCATTAAGCCTTTTAGCGTTGCGATGGGGCCACGTATCTGGTGAGATAAATAAGAAGAGTATTCAGAAAGCTTTTTGTTTTTTACCTGGAGATCTTTGGTACGTTCGTCGATAATTTCCTCCAGGTGATGATTAATCCTGTCGAGGTTATCTTTTTGGCGGGAAACCTCTGCATTAAGGTTGGTAAGCTGTATATTGGTTTTCGCTTTGCTCTTTACATTGCTGATTAATATACCAACCAATATTAGTAATAATACCGAAACAATTGTTACGCCCCAAAATCTGGTACGGTCGTATTTTTGACGTTGAAGTAATATTTCATTTTCTTTTACCCTTGCCTGCTGTTTAATCTGCTCTTGTATTAAATTAATTTGCGTTGAGGTGTTTTGCTTGTATACCGCGCTATCCTGGCGGTAAATATCATGCAGAATATCTAATGCTTCATGATAGTTCTTCCTCTTGTATTCCAGTTCGTACCTTGTTAGCTTAAAATCAGATACTGTTTTGGTATTTTTAATAATGTTGGCAAATGTTATCCCCTCGTCTATCGCTTTTTCAGCCTCATCAAATTGATTTTGCTTCATATATATTTCGGCCAGCGTCAGGTTAATCCGTGCAACAGGGTCATTCAAATCCAATTCTTTTGCCTTTTTAATAGCCGCCAGCAGAAAAGTTTTTGACAACTCATTCTGATTAAGGTATGAATATACCACACCTTTATTTTGCATACAGGTTACTAAAGTCACCGTATCTTTTAAGGCAGCATACATATCGTTACTTTTATTGTAATAATTTAGTGCCTGGTTGTACTTCTTTTTGCTGACAAGTATGTTTCCAATGTTCAGATAAATTGGAGCTATTAGTGTATTATCGGATAGTTTTTTTGCAATAATCAATGCCTTATCAAAGTATTCAAGCGCCCGCTCATAGTCATTGTCTCTGTATAAGTTGCCAATGTTATTGTAAACTTTTCCCTCGCCGCGCAGATCGTTAATTTTTGTAAACAGGTTTAATGATGTAAGATAGTTATCTATAGCCTTTTCCGGCTGATTTTGATAATAATTACCAATACCCATTACGCGCCATGATTCAGCAATTCCCGCTGTATAATTGATCTTTTCAGCTATTGCCAGGGCATTGCCGGCATCTTTAACGGTTTGCTCCGGATCAGTTAAACGCATGGCAAAGCCTTGTTTGTTTAGCTTTATAACTTCATTGGTGTCCAAATCTGTATTATAACCGTAACATTTTGCATTCGTAAAAAATGCAAGACAAACCAGAAAAATTAACAATAAAGATTTCTTCATCAACTATGCTATTACGTTTAATTGGGTCGAAAGTTATAATTAATATTTATTAATTAAGATTCTTATTTTCTATTGGTGCAATTATTAGCCGTTTGGCGTATACAATTAAATCATCTTAAGATGTAGTTAAAAAAATTATTCTTTTTATTTCACCTTTACTTTGCCAATTAAAAAAGTTATTTATATTTGTTATGATAAATTATTGAACACAGGTAAGTTAGCAACTTTTTTTGAAGTTATATTACGTAATGCGGCCATTTTATTGGCTTAGTTTCTAATACATCTCAAATTTGACTTTAACTTCCGGTAAATCAGCCTAAGCTTTAAAAATTGTTTTTAAACAATTGCGCTCTTTACAAATCTGTTTCAATGCTTTTTGTTACCATTTTCGCAATAGCAACCGTGCTATTGCTGATGTTTTGTTCCTTTTTGCAATAGTAGGAACACAACTTTTAAATGATAGTATCTTTTTATACGGATAAAACATAAAAATGTTTTGTCCGTATAAAACATAAAATATTAATTAATTATTTAATTAAGAATACAAGTAACACTGACATTATTAACAACTTAAGCAATTTATTTAACACACAATATGAAAAAAGCACTATTTTCTGCAGTATTTATTTTAGGGTCTGCAGTTGCTATCTCTACTTCCGCTCAAACAAAAAACGTAACGTCAACCGTAAAATCGGGAACTAATATAACTGCCGAAAAAGGTAAAACAGGTACTGGCGATCTATCTGACGAAAAAGGTAAAACAGGTACTGGCGATTTATCTGACGAAAAAGGTAAAACCGGAACTGGCGATCTAGCAGACGAAAAAGGTAAAACTGGTACTGGCGATCTAGCAGACGAAAAAGGCAAAACAGGTACTGGCGATCTATCTGACGAAAAAGGTAAAACTGGTACTGGCGATCTATCTGACGAAAAAGGTAAAACTGGTACTGGTGATCTATCTGACGAAAAAGGTAAAACTGGTACTGGTGATCTATCTGACGAAAAAGGTAAAACTGGTACTGGTGACTTATCTGACGA
>JABDEQ010000024.1 GCA_013286985.1 Bacteroidota bacterium
TCCGGCTGCTATTTCACCGGTTGATGGCGTATAAACAGCATTTAAAGTGGTTCTGTTTGGCGAAAATGTTCCTGCTCCTCCAGTCCATTGAAAAGAAGAAAAGGTACCGCTGATAGTTCCGGCCAATGTTGTTGCCGGCGCGCTGGCGCAAACCGTTTGATCGGGCCCTGCGTTTACTACCGGCGCAAGTGCGAAAATAATCTTCTGCTTGGCAAAAGTACTTCCGCATGTATTCGTATTGGTAACCAGTACTGTATAAGTATCAATACTGTTAAATTGTATTTGAGGATACTCGCTGTTGGCATTTGTACCGCCAACAAAGCTGTAGGTACCGCCGGCTGCCGCTGTAACCGCCCATGCATATGTTGTAGGCTGTTGAACGGTTGTACCACCGAACGTAGTTTTGGTTGTGGTTGCGGTATTACTAAAAGTTAATGTCTGTCCGCTTCCGCATAACGTTAAAGTCGGCGACATAGTTATTGTCGGCGTGGCATCAATATTAATAGTTTGCGTTGTAGTTATAGTACCGCAACCTGATAGCATACCCAATTTTACAGTATAGGTACCTGCTGTTGGAAATACAAACTGCGGCGTTTTACTGGTAGAAGTTGTACCGCCGGTATAAGTAACCGTTCCGGGGCCTGTAACTGTCCAGGCGTAAGTGGCAACGCTACAGATATTGCTGGCTACCGAAGTATTCGACGGCGTTACAGTAGTTCCGGCGCAAGCCTCAGCTGCAATAGTGAATGCCGGTACTGGTGGTTTTTCAAAACAAATAGTTTGCGTATAATCGGCCGACTGACAGCCAATACCACTAGCCGGAAGTTCGGAATGCAGTGTCAGTGTATGTGTACCAGAAGTAGTACCGGCCGGAAAAACAAACGATGTTCCCAGCGGAACACCTTGATAACCTGCTACAGAAACGCCATCCAGTGTCCAGTCATATAATGCACCGGGGTTAGCAGTACAGGTACTGGTTGTTGCGTTTGGATCCGGGCCCGGTTGAGAAGTATTCGGAATGGTTAATGCCGTTCCTGAACAGGCAATTGCCGGAGCAGTGAAACTGGTGATAGGCGTTATTAAAACTTTTGCAGAAATTCCCGGAGGAGCTGATACCTGGCCGCAATATGGGCTAAATGCCTGGTTTTGTACGTAAAATGAGTTAGCCACGCCATTTCCGGTTTGGCCGCATGACGGTAATAAAAACGTGTGCGATACCACACCACCGAGGGCAGCAATCTGGCATACCGTATAGGTGGTAGATGTACCATCACCCCAGTTTACTACATAAGTATTTCCCGGATAATTCGCCGAAATACCCGATGCGCCGGAGGTTGATATGGTATAGGACAGCGTGCCCATACCGCCTGCTAAACAAACGAAGCCGTTACCGGCAGAACCAAAATTATTCTGAATTACGTTGTTAATCAACTGGTACCCTCTGGTAGCAACCGTACCATTTGCGCTAACATTTTTTACCGATATGGTATAGTTAGATGTTTTGGCGGTAAATGTATATCCTGTTGTCGGGATTGAAATATTGCTGCCTTCGCTTGCCTGAGAGCCTTCATTGAAGAAACTGGCGGTAGTAGTACCTGCACTTGAGGTATTTTTTATGGGGAAAGTAGCTCCGGTGAGACCAATACAACGACCAAAAATAGTTGGGTCAGACCCGATAGCTGTCGACGTAACTGTTGATGTTACACCGGTGGTGGTATTAATACTGAATGCCGCCGAAACGCTGCTGGTAACCGCCGGGCTGGTTGATTGAACCTCAACTTTATAACCGGCGCCCGCCGGGGTACCAGCAGGAATTGTGGCATTAATAAAGCCAGCATAAAACCCTGTATAGCTTCCTATGAGTGTGCCCGGAGAAAAGTTACCAGAAGCATTAGATAGGTAAACATTAAAAGTATTAGTTGTGGTAATACACCCGCTTGCATCGTTGATATTAATGGGAACCTCTATACTTGATCCCGGGCCATAAGGGCCGGCATCAACTGCACCAACGGTTATAGTTTGACCAAATACACCCTTAAAAAGGAACAGGGTAAAAATGGATAATAGTAATAATCGTTTAGTAGATGTTTTGTTCATCAATTTTCTGGTTAAAAAAATTAGGTAGTGCCTGATCAGTGTTTTTGTTTTTCAGTCTAAAAACCCCGCTTTCCATAATCAGATTCTCGCGACTGCAAAACGAACACCCCCCCTTTTACGGAAACCGAAAATTTTAGTTTCAAACTCGCCCGAAGACTTTATCCACATTTTAAACCATTAAACAAAACGCAATAAGAAATATTAAATATTTAATTTTCAAATACTTACATATTTAAAAAATTACAAAACATTGCATTACAATTAAAAAATGTTAAATTCTTATTGGACGTAAGCTCCTTACTAACGGGCTTTATAAGCCTGATTCTTCCTGAAAAAATCAAATTAAGAGCAGCGTAATCAGGCAAAGTAAGCGACGAAGAAAGGCTCAGTTTAAGCAGCTTTTTTAAGCAAATTGGGCTGACAAAACCCCTAAAAATACAAAGAGCGGGAGGGCTCCCGCTACTTTGTGACCAATTGTATGTGAGAAGAGAAATTCTTTACGACTATTGTCAGTCGCTTATATTAGTTCTTTTTTAAAACAACATAACCGTAAGGTTGTATGCTTAGCTGGTTTGAAAAAGTGACACTTGTATTTGTAAAACCATTAATCCAGGTAGTATTCTGCAATGCTGCCGGTACATTATAATTAACGGTGTTGTTTGTTGCATTCACCAAAACTAGCACATCATCAGTACCTGATGTTTTTTCAAATGCAATAATATTAGCATCATTATAAACCGCCAATGTGCCCGTTTTTATAGCCTCATGAGCTGATCTGAAAGCTATTATTTGCTTGTAAGCGGCTACCATATCGGGGTTTGCGGTATAATCAACCGGTACATTGGTAAAAAAGTTGATGGTGTTTGGATACCCAACTTCCTGGCTGTCGTATATCAATGGCACACCATTTAAATAAGCAGCTATAACAAAAGCGGCCAATGCACCCTGTTTACCATTATACTCCGTAATTGTACTTCCATCTGATGAAGCATCATCATGATTGGTGATATACCTCAGCTTAACACCCTGCGATGGTAAAGAAGCAATTTCGCTGCTGTTCGTGGTGAATATTGAACTCGGGCTTTGCGTGCCTGCAAATACACCTTTTATAGTGCTGTAAAAGCTAAAAGCGTAACCCATTTGAAAGCCGTCGGTAATTTCAGATCCATTGGTGCCTTCAGCTAAGAAGATTAGCTTATGGTTTTTTATATTATTAAGTGTATCAATGGCTTGCGTCCAAAAGTCATCAGGTATTGCATCAGCATAATCACAACGGTACCCGTCAACATTGGCGGTTAAAACCCAATATTTCATCGCCCTGATCATCGCGGTACGCATAGCGGTGCTGTTGTAGTTTAATGCAGCAACATCCGTAAAATTGGTGTTTGGCGGGCTGATAATATTGCCCGAACCGTCTTGCTTATACCATGATTTGTTTGCAATCCAGGCATTATCCCATGAGGTATGGTCGGCTACCCAATCCATTATTACAGCCATATTACGGCTGTGCGCCTGGGCCACTAAATTCCGCAGGTCATCCAGCGTACCAAAATTGGCATTCACTCCGTTGTAGTCCTTAACCGCATATGGCGAACCCACTGCTTTAAGTACACCAATAGGATAAGTAGGCATCAGCCAAATTACATTGATTCCCAAAGCTTTAATAGAATCAAGCCTTGATATTACTCCCTGAAAATTTGCCGGGGTATATGTTTGCATATTCACCTCGTACATTATAATATCTTTGGTAACCGGTACACCTGTATAGGGCGTACCATATTGCGCCGGATCTTTATAGGTAGTGGTTTTGGTGGTATCTGTTGGCGTTGGGGTTGGAGTTGGGTTATTATGACTCTTACTGCAACCTGTTCCGAAAAGACCAGCCAGCATAATAATAAGTAAACTGTTCATTTTTGTTTTTAAATTGATTTTTTTCATACTCACCATTCTTTCTAATAGTTTAATTGAATTTTATCCTGGTCATTAGTTATAGTAACACATTTTACCGGATTACTTTCTGCCTGGTAAGCGCTTCCCTGCGGGTCGGTATTGGCCGCCGCACCTAAAAATGCAAATGAACTTTGGTCAAGCTTTAACTGGCTGCCATTTTGTTTTATTGCGATAACGTTATCAAACCCATGCAGCATTACCTTGATATATTTAAAGTGCGATTTATAAGATCCTTCTGCCGCATTAAAAATTATGCTGTTATTTTGAGGATCTAAACTGATGGTGCGTTTATAGAAATCCCCTTTTTTATAATCAAAGCTCTTACCATCATCCTCATAGTAAACAAAACTGTTAGCTGTATCGCCATTATAAATGTGCACCGTAAGCGTATCAGTCGGTTGCTCCGCTGTTGATTGGATGAGCGACTGCATCGGGATTATACTTCCACCCTTTACATAAACCGGCAGTTTATTGATATTTAGGTCGATCGTTTTGGTGCTTCCTCCCTCCTCTTTGGCTCCGGTGTACAATTCGTACCATGTACCTTTCGGAAAATAAACCTTGCCATAATCTTTAGTACTTTCAAACGGGGCAATCATAAAGGCATCACCAAATTGAAACTGATTCTGATAATTGGCATCCATTACTTTCGGGTCAAAAGTGTAATCAATAGCAAGCGAACGCATTACCGGCATGCCGTTTTGGGTGGCATTATAAAACGTTGAATAAATGTATGGCAGCATTTGGTAACGCAGGCTGATATAGTTGCGCACAATATCCAATGCATCTTCGCCAAAGGTCCATGGTTCAGCCGCTTTGCTGTTTAATGCGGTGTGGTTTCTATAATACGGAATAAAAGCGCCTAGTTCCATCCACCGAACATATAAAGGAGTGGTTGGATTGCCTGTAAAACCGCCAATATCCATACCTGTAAAGGCAACGCCGCTAACGCCGAGGCTATTTAATAAGCGTACTCCTTGCAGCATGTGATCATCCTCTGCCCTGTTATCGCCTGTCCACAATGCCGAATAGCGTTGCAATCCTGCATATCCCGAACGCGATAAAACAAACGGACGTTCTTTAAACTGCTCCACCGCACCTTCATAGCTTGAACGGGCCATTTGCAAGCCATAAACGTTATGAGCCTGCAGCATGCTTGTTAAGTGCCCATCGTAGTTAAAAAGCACATTATCAGGCGCTTTCTGCCCCCAGGTAGAAAATTCATTCATATCGTTCCAAATTCCGCTCACGCCCGATTCGGCAAAGAATTTCACTTGTTTATGCCACCATTCACGTCCTTTTGGATTGGTGAAATCGGTAAAGTTGCACCATCCCGGCCAAACTTGCCCGGTATAATACTGCCCGTCAGGATATTTAATATAAATATCATCCTTCAATCCGCTTTCATAAGCCTTTGCACCTTTTTCAACCTTTATTCCAGGGTCAACAATAACCGTGGTTTTAAAACCAAGCTTGTTAAGCTCGGCGTTCATGCCCGCAGGATCCGGAAAGCGTCCTTTGTTCCAGGTGAACAGTTGATATTTATCCATGTAATGAATATCCAGCGTTATGCCATCGGCAGGGATGCGTTTTTCTCTTAGGGTATGAGCAATTCGCAATACTTCATCGGCCGGGTAATAACTGTACCTGTTTTGCTGATATCCCAGGGCCCACATCGGCGGCAAGGGCATACGGCCGGTTAACCAGGTGTACGAAGCAATAATATCAGCCAGCTTTTTATGGTAAATAAAGTAATAATTCATTTCGCCGCCACGTGCGCCAAATGAAGAAAAACGATTGTTACTTGCGCCGAAATTAAAGTCGGACTGGTAAGTATTATCTAAAAATATACCGTAATTTAAATTGTGATGTATTCCAATATAAAACGGAATAGTTGAATAAAGCGGATCCTGACTGATACTATAACCATAAACATCAGAGTTCCAATTGGTATAACCATTTCCCTTACGGTCAAGATTGCCCGTTTTTTCACCTAAGCCAATAAAATGTTCATCATCCTGCATCTTTTTATAAGTAGTTACCGATTGCTCCACCCATGTGGTAGATAAACCCGGCTCGTCCTCATTTATCAGCTTACCATCAGTGGTATAAAAAGCCACCGCAAATGGTTTTTTATGAATAACAGCCTTCAATGAATCAGTTACAATATCAACCTCATCACCTGTTTCATTTATCTGTGCCTTCGCCGGCAAAATATCTCCTACAACAGCATATGAAAAATCGGCTTTCAATGGCTGTTTATCAATTCTAACCCTTATTACCGAAGGTGTGTATACCTGTATCTCGGCAAAGGCATTTGTGGTTTTTATAGTTACTTTATGTTGATCTATTTTAACAGCAGTTACCGCCCCAACATTTGCTACCGGGTTTTGCTGACAATAAGCGCCTGTAACCGTAAATAAACAAAGTATCGGAACAAGAACAGAATATATTTTTTTCATTTGGGATAACAATAAGAACAGCCGGTGATATTAAATTACCGGCTGTTCTTTTAAATTAATTTTGAACTATAGTATAAGCGTAAGCTTTTTGTGTTGTTTTGGTCATATCCAATGTTACGGTATAAGTACCGGCATTAACAATAGTAACAGCACCCGGATCATTGAAGATAAGCGTTCCGGTAAGCGCATTAGCGTCTGATGGGCCGTAATTAATATCCCAGGCATCATTTGCTCTGAATTTTAACGCACCCGGTACCAGGGCAAGCGTTACTGTCCATAAACCGGTTGCCTGGTTATAGGTCATTGGGGTTGAAGCATTCCAGCCTTGCGGGGTAGCCGTACCTATAACACCAAATGTGCTGATGAAGGTTGCAGAATAGGTTAACTTGGTAACGTCAGCATCAAGCAAATACACGCCGGCGCTGCTAAATCCTATGCCGTTTGCATTGCCGTTGGTTGTTAATGTACCGTTTCCACCATCGCCATAATTGATGTGGTTATAATCAGGAGCTGATGTAAATTTGAAATTACCTGCTGCGCTGAAATAAGCATAACCTTCGTAGCTGGTTGCATTGGTAAGCAATGCAGGAATGGTTGGCGCCGCAGCCGGGTTGTAACCTTCGTACGATCCTGGCAGCCATAACTGGTTAAGCTGAAGCGTTGTTAATGCAACTTTAACCGGCGTTGAGTAAACAGTATCTGCACCATATATGGCCGAACCAACACGGATCTCAATAGTAGATAATGCATTAGGCGTAAGGTTTAAGCCAGCCATTACCTTACTGTTAAAAGTACCGTAGCTTAAGGAAAGCGAGGTGGTGTTATTCTGGTTGCCTAAGTTTACATAGGTTTTGAAGTTTTTCCCAACAGAATCAACTTCAACAAAATAACTAACCACTGCCGACACGCCATAATCTGGCTGCGCCCATTTAATAGTTAATATTTGTGCTGTATCAGCTACGGTAACAGCAATGGCTGTTCCGTCGGTCGGTGTTGATATTACCGGTGCTTTAATATTAGCGGCAACTGTTATTTTCTGCTCTTTTTTGCAGGCAGATAAGGCTACAGTCGCCATTAGTATGATAAATATTTTTTTCATGATTGTGATCTTTAATAGCCAGGATTTTGAACTAGGTTAGGATTGTTTTGCCTGTCTGATGCAGGGATCGGGAACAGATTTAAGTGAGCATCTGTTGCGGTTCCGGCTTGAACATTACCTTTAAAATCCCACAAATAGGTACCGCCGGTAAATAATCCGAATCTGATCAAATCTGTTCTTCTAAAACCTTCCCAGTATAACTCACGACCGCGTTCATCAATCATAAAGTTCAGATCTAACTGTCCTGAAGTGATATCACCTGCGCTACCTCCGTAGGCACGTTCCCTGATTTTATTTACCAGCGAAAGTGCGGTGTTGGCATCGCCTCCGGTCCCACCGCGCAATACAGCTTCTGCATAGTTCAGGTAAATCTCCGAAAGTCTGAACAATGGATAATCTGTATCAACAAAGGTGTTGTTTGATCCCGGCGCACCTGTTGAGGTAACGTTTTTAAATTTGGCGCATAAATAGCCTTGTGTAAAAACGGTTGGTGAGGTAAGTGGACCAAGCGTTTGTCCTGATGTATAAAAGATGGCCCTTTTATCTGTATTTCCTGATGCATCAGGAAATACGCGGGTTACAAAGGTGTTAGTCATCCGGTTACCGGCCCAACCACCTGATGCAATACCGAATTCATTGGTAGCATCTTCAGAACCGCCAACAGCAGCGTGGATAACAAATGTCATATCACCATAACTTTCGGTATTCGTTCCATCTTCTGCTAAAGGCAATATCATCTCATCGCGGTAGCTATTGTTATCTGCCAAAAACAAATTCTGATAGCTTGGATGTAAGCTGTATTTACCCGAATTAATAACATCATTGCTATAGGTAATACAATCGGTATATCTTGCTGTACCAGTAAAAACCTGGGCATTCAAATACAAACGGCTTAATAATGACCAATCCGCAGCTCTGTCAATCCTTGCATATTCGTTGGTTCCCGGATCAGCAAGCGTAGGCAGAATGGCAATCAGTTCTGATTCGATATATTTAAATAAATCGGCTCTTGATATTTGTTTAGGAATAAATGTACCCGGCAAATCGGCTTCTGTTGCAAAAGGCACATTGCCGTACATATCCATAGCACATTCGTAAAAATATGCTCTTAAAAAGCGTGCTTCTGCTACGTATTGGGTTACATCATTCTTTTCTGAGCCGGTTAATGAACCCAGTTTTGCATTTACATCCCTGATGTATTCATTGCAATATGCAATGTTTACAAATATCCTGTCGTACATTAACCCTACATAAAGGTTTTGATCAGACCAGATCCCACCGTGGTATTCAACTAAACCGCCATCGCCCCATGCGTTAATACACTCATCGGTGGTTACTTCTTCTGCAGCCCAGTATTCGCGTAAAAAGCAGGCTGTTCCCTGATCTGCTGCCTGTATATCAGGCGCAGTAAAGTTTATATTTTGACCTGATATTGCCAGCGAAGCGTATAACTTGGCCAAACCTTCTTTATAAGACAAAGGACTACTATATACATTTGCTGATGTTGTTACCAACGGATCAATTGGCACAGTATCGAGCTTTTTGGTGCAGGAACAAGCAAGCATGGTTATCGCGATTGCCTGAATTGAAAATATTTTATATGATTTCATGATGATTCAATTAAAAATTTGCGTTTAAACCAAGTTGATAAATACGCGGTCTCGGGAAGAAATTATTATCTAAACCGCCTGCTATTTCCGGATCTAAACCTTTGTAAGGGGTAATAACAAACACATTTTGCACGCCTGCGCTCAAACGTAATTTCAGTTTGTTTTTCAGATAGGTTGGGAAAGTATAACCCAGGTTCATATTATCCATCCTGAAAAATGAAGCATTCTGAATGTAGTAATCCGATTGATTGGTCATCAATGGTTGATTTGTAAATTGCGTTAAGCTTGCTGCTGTTGTTTGGTTTTGTAAATAACCCAATGATGAATGAACGCCAAAATAAGTGCTGTTTGCAGCTACGTTGTTGTAATCGTAATTACCCAGGCTTACTCTTCCTGAAAAGTTGAAATCAAATCTTTTGTAGCTAACATCTGAGTTAATACCCATGGTTACTGTAGGGTCAGGGCTTTTATCAAAATACATATCGGCACTATTGATCACACCATCATGGTTACGGTCTACATAACCATCTTCAATCGGTTGTCCGTTTTTATTGTATATCTGTTGAAAAACATAATATGAATTAACAGGCAACCCTACTGTATTGTATTGTATATCTCCTGATGTTGTTCCAACAATACCTGAATTTGGATTTACCTGAACATAACCTGGCTGGTTAGCGCTGCCTATGAGATTCGTAATTTTATTTTTGTTGAAACTTACGTTGTAACCCAGTTTCCAGTGCCAGTTTGTTTCGTCAATAATAATGGCATTTAAAGCTAACTCAATACCTTTATTTTCCATACTACCAACGTTTTCAAGAACTTGTGAGCCAAAATTGGTTAATACCGGTACGGTAACCGTGTTAAGCAGGTTAGATGTTTTTTTGTAATAGCCATCAACACTACCGGTTAAACGGTTATTAAAAAAGCCGAAATCAATACCAATATTGCTGGTAGTAGTCGACTCCCATTTTATACCTGCATCATATGGGTTAGGACGCAAAGTGTAATAAAACTGATCTCCGAATTGATATCTTGAAGATGCATCACTCTGTAAAAACACCGCCTGGTAAGGATAGTTGTTGTTACCTGTCAAATCCTGCTGGCCTGTAGTACCGTAACCCAAACGTAATTTAAGGGTTGAGAAAGTTTTGTTGCCTTTCATGAAGTCTTCATCCAGAACTTTCCATGAAAATGCACCCGCCGGGAATACACCGAAACGGTATTGCGGACCGAATCTTGAAGTACCGTCGTCCCTTACGGTAAATGTAAGTTCGTATCTGTTTTTGAATGTGTAATTGGCCCTGCCAAAAAATGAAATTAATTTATAATCCGTTTTATAAGGGAACGATTTAATATCTGTTTCGTTATAATCAGCATTGATAGAGTTACCATAAGTATAAAAATCAGAGAAAGAGTAACCACCGGTTACGTCAATTGTACTTGCAATTGATTTCAAATTCCTTTTATAGTTCAGGAAAAACTCGGCCAAAGCATTGTGATTGCCGGTATTATAAGATATTTTTTGTCCGCCCAATGCAATTGGTAAGGACACCCATGGCGTATTGTCCAATACGTTATTGATGCCGAAAGTATATTCGTAATCATAACCGAGGTTCAGGTTTGCTGTCAATCCCTCAATACCAGGTATTTTGTAATCAAACTGCACGTTACCAATACTTCTTCTGCTGGTTGATTTATTGTCGGTTTCATCTAAACGGGCTACGGGATTGGCAGTAGCTAATGTAACCGGATCACCATTGATATTGGTATTTCCGGCAGTTGTCCATGTAGTATAACCTCTGTAGCGCGTATTGCCATTATAAACCGGTTGGGTTGGGTCATAATTTACAGCACTACCAACAGCTGCCTGATCTGCAAAATCATTTGGGTTATATAATCCTTTAAGGTCTACGTGAACATTTAAAGTGTGATTAAAAAAGCTTGGATCTAAGTTGATACCCAACGTAGTACGCTGATAATTATAGGTTTTTAAAATGCCATCGGCATCATCATAGCCTACAGACACACGGTAAGGCATGTTTTTGGCACTACCTGCAATGCTCAGGTTTTGATCGTTGCCAAACGCGTTTTGGTAAATCTGTTTCTGCCAATCGGTATTGGCATTACCCAGTAACGAGGTAACCGCTGTTTGACCGGGATAGGTTTCATTTACGATAGCTCGAAATTGCTGCGCATTGTATACCGGCACTTCTTTTGGAAGCACTGATAACGAAGCGGTTGTATTATAGTTGATGGTAAGGTTTTTTGTACCGCGTTTAGTAGTAATCATAATTACACCGCTCGATCCGCGTGAACCAAAGATTGCCGTTGCCGAAGCATCTTTCAAAACGGTAATATTTTCTACGTCATCAGGATTGATAGCCGCCAGGATATTGGCGCTGCCACCCGGAATTTCGTTGCTCAGCGGAACACCGTCTACTACGATTAACGGATCGGTACTTGCATTTAATGAAGTGGTACCGCGTATGCGGATGGTTGATGTATTACCAGGCGCACCAGAGTTTGAAATAATAGTAACACCAGCAAGCTTACCAGAAATAGCATCCTGAACCGAATTAACGGCTCCCTGGTTAAAGTCTTTGGAGGTTACTACGTCAATTGCGCCTGTTGCATCGCTCTTTTTAATGGTTCCGTAACCAATAACGGCTACCTGGTTAAGTAAAACTGATGATGATTTGAGTTGCAGACTAACCGTTAGCGCACCGGTAACAGTTACCGGCTGCTCAAGTGGTTGATAACCGATAAAGTTTACAACAAGAACCTGCGCCCCTGATGGTGCGTTGTTCAATTTAAAATAACCGTTAATATCGGTTGCTGTACTTAGCGTGGTGCCCTTAACAGTAACGGTTGCGCCGGGAAGGGGAAGGCTGCTTTCGTCAATTATCCGGCCGGTAATTGTGCCTGTTTGGGCCATTACCGCGGCCGACAGACAAATAAAAAGCAACAGAAAAATGTACCTGAAAAAGTAAATCTGTTTCATTAATTTATTGGTTTAATATTGGTTTATAAATGAATTTGACTGGTTACCAAATCCAATTCAAAGAAAAGAGGATGAAAAACTAATACCAATAGTAAGAGAAGTCAATATAGAAAGTTATTATTGATTATTAATTACAATAATCTCATAATCAACAACTTATGAAACAGCAAAACAGGCTCAATATAGATTTTCGGATTGGCAGAAACGCGTTTTAAACGGCTTCGATAGCCATTATATGGTTATCAAACTCGTCATTAGCCACAAATGATTTGTTTTTGATGCGGTTTTTATAGGAGTAAATAGTATTAACGGAATAACCGAGCAATTTTGCAATCCGGTCGTTATCATGAATACCCATCCTGATGAGGGCAAATATGCGGTGCTCGGTGCTTAGTAATTGTCCTTCGGGAATAAGGATTTCATTGTCGCCGTTAAACAGGGCATCAAACTTGTGTATAAAATCAGGGAACAAACGAAGAAAAACTTTATCGAAAGTGTGGAACAATTGATGCCTTTCATCTTCCAAATTGAGTTTTTTAACGGCAGCATGTGCATCTTCGTACCTTTTGCTGCTCAGTTTTTTATCCAGCGATGTTTGGAAGCTCTCGAGCTTTTCAATATAAATGGTGTTAATGTTAAAGTAATAGCCAATGTATTCGTTTTTAATTTTATTGGCTGTACTTAAATTTTTGTTTAATTCTTCAAGTGCTTTATTGTTTTCCTGCAATGATATATTGGCTTCTTTTATCAGGTTATCGGCAATGCGCAGCTTTTTCAGTTGCATAAATATGATCACCGCAAACAAAACCACAAAAATTACCAGTACAGTAATAATGGACGAATAAATAATGAGCGATTTCCGCTGCTGCTCTACGGCCGTCATTCGCTGAGCTTCTATAATAGGCAATATACTGCTTATGGTTACCTGCCTATGCCGGGCGCCATAAAAGTTTGCCTCATCAACCGCCTGGTTAATATAGGTGTAGGCATTTTTTAAATCGCCTTTTTTATATAGATAATCAGCTACTTTATAAATAGCAACCGTTTCTTTTGTGGCCGACTGAATATCTGATATTGCCGCCTGTATTAATAAGTCAATAGATTGATCCTTATGCCCCAGTTCCTCATAAATAAAGCTGAGGCAGCACGCGTTTATTGCAAACTGATGCGGAGTAAGATTTTTTATATTAAGCAAAGATTCATAGTCGTTCACTCCTTCCGGGTAATTGCCCAAACGCAGATCTTTCAGCCCTTTTGATGCCAGGTAAGCATACGCGCCGGGCTGGCTCAGCGCCAATGCAGAATCTACACATTTAATTCCCGCCGGATTATAAATGGCCGAGTAATCGCCATTACGATCAAAATCCGACCAATCAAAATAACTGCGTGCTTTTAAAAAGTAATACTCAACTTTATTGGCATCCGAAAGCAGGCTGACATCAATACTGTTTAGTTTTTCGATGGTTTCTTTGAACATACCCGACGAAATCAAAGTAAATCCTACCTGCATTTTAGCCGATGCCAAAAGAGCGGGATCGTTGAGCTGCGTTGCGGCTAATTCTAACTTTTTGGCGTAATTGTAAGCAGAATCGTAACTAAAGTTTTTATATTCATTAAATAGCAGCTCATACAAGCCGTATTTCTGTCGCAGATCATTAACCTTATTCAGTTTTTTGTTTAGCGCTTCAATCCTGTCTTGTTTCTGTTTAACAAAAACATCTTTGTCTGCTAAAACAGCATTTAATTTATTGAGCAGGCTATCTGTAGAAGTTTGAGCGTAGGTAAAGTGCGACGCACAGAAAAACAAACAAAAAAGAATAGAGAATCGGGACTTCATTTATAATTGGATACCTTAAAGATATAAAAAACTTTCAAAGTTATATCTCCGCAGCAAAAGACAAGGTATCCAGGGTAAATTTATTTCCATTTTTTCTTCAACAAATTAACACATCACAAAACATCGTCATCTCCTCAACTCCTGTTTTTCCGTTTCAATGCAGGCAGACGATATCTATAAATCACCAACTATTTTATCAGCTTATTTTGGACGCTATAATTTTTTTACTGTACTTTTACTAAAGGATGATATACCATTCATCCACAACCAATTAGCACATACCTCCCTTTTTAATATTAACGTTGTACTGATCTGTTTTAACCGGATCCAGTTAGATAATATATTTCACACTAAACATAAAACCATGAAAAAATTATTGATAACCACTCTTATTTGCTTGATTATAACCAAAGGTTTATTTGCCCAGGATTGCCTGCACTATTTGTATCTGCAAAAAGACAAAATCATTGAAATGACTGGCTATAGTAAAAAGGGCGACGTTCTTTCAAAAACCTCAGCAAAAGTTATTGATGTAAAAACAGCAGGAGGAACAGCCACCGCAAATGTGGTAACCGATATATTTGATAAAAACGGAAAACAATTGGGAACAACAAACACGGATTACAAATGCGATGGCAGTAGTGTAAGTGTACAAATGCATTTTGATGGCGACAAGACACAAGACAAATCAGCCACCATGAATATAAACGTGACCGGCAATATGACCGAGCAATACCCTCTGGATATGAAAGTAGGCGATCATTTAAAAGATTACACCTCGCAGGTACAAATGATTCATGGCACTACGGCAACCGTTAAAGTAACTGACAGAATAGTTGAGGCCAAAGAAAACCTCACCACACCGGCTGGCACATGGGAGTGTTTCAGAATAAGCTATAAATCAACAATAACTACCACCGTTGCAAAAAGTAGTTCTGATACGGCAAACAAATTCAATGCAGTTTTTAATAAATTGGGTATCAAACCACCATCATCAACCAACGAAACTACTATTTGGTATGTGCCCGGTTTTGCAGTTATTAAAATACTAACAAAAAACGGATATATTGAATTAACAGGTCTTAAATAAAGATAGCTGTTACCGCCCGGCGGCCCAGAAAATAGCGTTGGTAAAAATTTTCACGTAAACCGGGTTATCAAAAAGAGTCGGTGAATGCCCCATAAAGATATAGATATTGCGGGCCTTAAAATGCTCGTTTGTCCAGATTACCGGATGATCGCCCATTTTTATATCGCCTTGTGGCTGATAGGTTGATTCGTTAACGCTGGCTATAACATGCACATTGGGGCGCGGGCTTTTGTTATAGGTATACCATTCTTCTTTTTCGATAGTGAAAGATGCAGGCACATTTTTCATAACCGGATTACCGCTATCCTCCACATTAACTGTTCCGCTGGCGAAAGTAGCTATGTAATTTTTGAAGGTGATATCGCCCATAAACGTCGAAAACCATTGCCACATTGGGTAGCCATCAAACTCACCCAAAAGTGTAGCATGGTGAAAACCTATCCACCCTCCCTGTCCGCGTTCAATATAATTTTGAAATGCTGTTACCGCTTTAGCAGTCCAGGCATAGGGCGCATAATCCAACTGGATAAACAACTGGTAATTGCTCAAAAAGGCGCTATCTATTTTGTCTGTATTTTGAATATAATCAATGGTAAATCCGCTATCCACAGCCAGCTTGTCTAACCAAATTTTTGCCCTTTTTGAATACTCAATATGGTGCCCTCCATTTTCATAAAGCGCCAATACCTTAAAGTGCTTTGACGAAACCTGCGCAATAACATTGGTACCTATTAAAATGCTTGCCAGAGTAAGGAAAACCAGTTTTTTCATTCGGGATATTTAACTACCCCCGAAAATAGAACAATATTTGGTTATGCCAAAGTGATGCAATTTAATACCTCTATCATTTTGATCGTTTTGTCCATTTCCAATCCCGCACTTCTGGCATATCAATACCGTTCTTTTTGATATAGATGCTATGCTCAATCAATTTATCCTTTAGCTCCTGTTTTAAATACGCAGTGGTATCGCCTAATTGCGGCAACCTGTCTATTACATCAAGGGCCAGATTAAAGCGATCCATCTCGTTTAGCACGGTCATATCAAACGGTGTGGTAATAGTTCCTTCTTCTTTATAACCCCGTACATGAATATTATCATGGTTGGTTCGTTTGTAAGTAAGGCGATGAATTAACCAGGGATAAGCATGAAAAGCAAATATTACGGGCTTATCTTTAGTAAACAACGAGTCGAAATCCTTATCGCTTAAACCGTGGGGATGTTCGGTTTCCGGTTGTAACTTCATCAAATCCACCACATTCACTACGCGTATTTTTAAATCGGGTAATTTTTCTTTTAGGATGGATACGGCAGCCAGGGTTTCCAAAGTAGGCACATCCCCGGCGCAGCCCATCACAACATCGGGCTCAATGCCTTCGTCATTACCGGCCCAGCCCCATATACCTATCCCTTTGGTGCAATGAACCGTTGCTTCGTCAATAGTTAACCACTGCGGCGAGGGGTGTTTGCCTGCCACCACCACATTTACATAATGCTTACTTTTTAAGCAATGATCCATTACCGATAAAAGGCAATTGGCATCGGGCGGGAGATAAACGCGAACTACAGAAGCCTTTTTATTTACCACATGATCAATAAAACCAGGATCCTGATGCGTAAATCCGTTATGATCCTGCCGCCACACATGCGATGCCAGCAGGATATTTAATGAGGCAATTTTTCGTCGCCATTGCAGCCCGGCAGTTACCTTAAGCCATTTGGCATGCTGGTTAAACATGGAATCAATAATATGAATAAAGGCTTCATAGCAATTAAACAAACCATGCCTGCCAGTAAGCAGGTAGCCTTCCAGCCATCCTTCACATTGATGCTCGCTCAGCATTTCTATTACGCGGCCATCAGCCTTTAAAAACTCATCGGTATCCATTACCTCAGCTTGCCATTGCCGGTTGGTAACTTCAAATACAGCATTCAGCTTGTTTGAAAGCGTTTCATCCGGCCCAAATAACCGGAAGTTTCTTCCTTCCTGATTCATTTTAACAATGTCCCTGATAAATGTTCCCAAAACAAGCGTATCTCCCGGTCCGGTTTGCCCTCTGTCTTTTAATTCGAGTCCGTAATCGCAAAAATCGGGCATACGCAACTCTTTCAGCATTATACCACCATTGGTATGCGGGTTGGCTCCCATTCTGCGCAGCCCTTTTGGCGCCAGATCCTCCAATTCGGGTATAAGACGACCATCCTCATCAAAAAGCTCTTCGGGCTTATAACTCTTTAGCCAATCTTCCAGCTGTTTTAAATGCTCGGGATTACTGGCCGGATCAGTTATCGGAACCTGGTGCGCCCTGAAAGTACCCTCAATAGGCAAACCGTTAACAAATTTTGGGCCCGTCCATCCTTTTGGGGTTTTTAAAATTATCATTGGCCAGCAGGGTCTTTTTGCATTTTTATTTTCGGCGGCATTGGTTTTTATCGTTTTAATTTCGGCAATCACCTTATCCAATAACTGGGCCATTTCGGCATGCATCTTCATCGGGTCATCGCCTTCAATTAAATAAGGATTCCATCCGTAGCCTTTAAATAAACTTTCCAGTTCTTCATCGCCAATCCGTGCCAATACCGTAGGGTTTGCAATTTTATAACCATTAAGGTGGAGTATGGGCAATACCACACCATCCGTTACCGGATTAAGAAATTTATTGGAATGCCATGCCGTAGCCAGCGGGCCGGTTTCCGCTTCGCCATCACCAACTATGCACGATACAATTAAATCAGGATTATCAAACACCGCACCAAATGCATGGCTTAACGAATAACCCAACTCACCACCCTCGTGCATTGAACCGGGGCACTCGGGCGAAACGTGGCTGGGAATACCACCCGGAAAAGAAAATTGAGTAAATAGCTTTTTCAGGCCTTCTTCATTTTGGCCAATATTGGGATAAACCTCGCTGTAGGTGCCCTCCAGATAAGTGTTACTTACCAATGCCGGGCCTCCATGCCCCGGCCCCGAAATATAAAACATATCCAGATCATACTTTTTAATGATGCGGTTGAGGTGTACGTAAATAAAATTTTGCCCTGGAGTAGTACCCCAATGGCCCAACAACATCCGTTTAATGTGTTCGGGTTTTAAGGGTTCCTTCAACAGCGGGTTATCGAACAGATAAATTTGCCCCACAGACAGGTAGTTTGCTGCACGCCAGTAGGCGTTTATTTTACTTAAAAGCTCCGCGTAGGGATCATTTTTTACTATTCCGGCATGTTTTGTTTCCATATTTAACAGATCATTGGTAAAATGTTGATATCGTTTTATTGTTTTTTATCCACGTTTTCATAGTTCAGGCTACGCCCGATTTTTTATAAAGCACCATGCAGCAGTGACAAGGTATCAGCAGAATTCATTTTAAAGAATAAGTGTTTGATGATTGAACAGAAAGAAAAGGAAAGTGTTGGATTTATTTTATAAATCTTTTGGGGCATCGTCCTTTGAAATCAATATGCCGTCTTTTATTGCTTGCATAAAGTCGTCATAGTCTTTTTCAGTTTGATCGGCATAAAGTGCCGAAAATTTACACACGGCTTCTGCAAATCCGTCCCCTTTGCCTATGTAACCGCTTATTAATGGCCCCTGCCCTGTTTTACAATGAGCCCGCGCCAAAATATTTCCACAGATATTAGCGTATCCTGCTAACATCGTCTTGCTAAATTCTTCAATTTGGGGCGACATTTTTTTATCGCGTAGCTGGCGCAGATAAAAATGTTTTCCGGCTGAGGTCTTTGCCCAACCCAAAAACATATCACTGGCCGATTGTATTAACCGTTGTCCCTGCACCACCCGCTCGCCTGAATGCTGAAATTCACTTTTGGTGGTAAATGGTTCCAATACCGATTGCCCGGCTTCTTTCACCTGTAAAAAAAGCGGTTCCTTATTGTCGTTCATCAATAAAACTACCATGCATCGTGTCCCTACGCTACCAACGCCCACTACTTTAAGGGCTACATCAAGTACTTTATACTGATCAAGTAATTGCCGGCGGTCATTTTGGAGTGTGCTTTTATAATCGTTCATAAACGATATAATCCCGGCCATTTGTTCTTCTACATCCAAAGGATGATAGATCAATGGCGCATGATCGGTAATTTCTATTTTACCCAATGTATTCGCTGTAATTTTGTAAAATACTGTATCATGTGTTTGCTCATTGGCTTTTTTAATTGCTTTGGCGATCAGTGTTTTCCCTTCTTTGGTTTTGGCATTTTGTTGTATCTCTTCCAGTGTTAGTTTGGAGTACCACAAATCAAGAAAGTTCATGGACGAATATTCGTATATCTTTTGCTGATAGGTTGACATCAATTGCATGGTAACCTCCTTCCCATCGCTCGCGCTATATCCTTTTTCGCGGCAGGCCAACAAAAAACTGGCAGCCAGTCTTTTCAGATCCCATTCCCATGGCCCGGGGTTAGTTTCATCAAAATCGTTCATGTCAACAATCAAGGTACGCTCTGGTGTAGCAAATCCGCCAAAATTCATTAAATGACAATCGCCACAGGCCTGCACATTAATACCCGTTAAAGGTGAACAGGAAAGATCATTTGCCATTAACGATGCCGTGCCCCGGTAAAAAGTAAAAGGCGATTTACCCATCCTGAAATGCCTGATGGGAACCAATTCGGGCAGGCGCCCCTCGTTAGACTGGCTAATCATACGCTCCACAGACGGCCTGTTTAACGGAAGATGTAATTTGGCATGAGAACTACGTGAGGTAATTTCTCTTAAAGTCTTGCCTTCGCTGTATTTTTCTTTAAACATAGCAGCATTTCTTGTTTAACATTTTTCATCTCATCTCATTATCAAAACAGAATTGCAGAGCATTACCCTTATTTTAAAACGGCAATAGCCAAAAACTCAATGTAATTAATAATATCAGGCAAATTTTAATGCCAAGCAGTTAACCGTTTTTATAAGCCGTAGTCATTATTTTTTTGTGCCTTCTATAATGATTATTCACCCTTATAAAATGAACTCTTTGTACATATACAGGCGCTATTGGCTGATTCTTATTTTCATCAAGCTTTACACCTTTTTGGCTGGAGGGCTGCTCATCATCAGTGGGTTGCGTGGTAGTAACGCTAACAATACGCCCCACCTCATAGTGTATTACAACTATCATGAACAGATAAAATATGTATTTGGGTTTCATAGCTCTTAAATTTAAATCCGTTTATTGTTACATTTATTTAGCCTCCTGAACAGTTACCACTTCATACATATTTTTACCGTTTTGTTGGATAGGCTGATAATAAGTATCGCCCACTTTCATATAGGTTATATCGCCAACCTTAACTTCTTTGCCTCCGTCGGGAAGGTTCTCAACAACAGCACCGGCAGTAGGCGCAACAACGGTATATCCTTTTGAAGATTTTTCATAAAAAGTACCGCCATAATAATAGTTAGTGGTTTGGTTAACCACTACGGTTTGTGTGTTGCTGGGCACTGTTGTTACCACTGCACCAACGGGTGCGGCTACTACAGTATAACCACCATTTGAAGGCGCATAAAAAACGCCCTGATCATAATGGTATTGTGCCGCGGCTTGCGCTTGTGCATTCGCACTAGCTACGCTAACAACAATAGCTGTTGTAGCCAGTGCTGCAACAAAAAAGCCCCATGGATGGTAAACCGGTCCCCAGGCATATGGATGATAAGGGTGATAATAGTAAGGGTGATAGCTATAATAACTGCGACCACCGTATACATACGGAGGCCTGGTATAAGCTACGTTGTTTCTTCGTACTACCGTATTATTTTGTACTACCGTGCGGTTATTGTTAACATTTACATTTACCGTGTTGCCGCTGTTAACGTTATTGGTTTTATTATGAACGTTTGTATTATTGTTGCTATTGCGGTTACCGTTGTTTGCATTGGTACGATTGCCGTTGTTGCGGGTATTACCCGAAACATTATTCCTGTTGCCCGGGTTGGTGTTCCGGGTACTTCCTGAAAGATTGTTCCTGTTTCTGCCAGCGTTATTTCTCTGTGCCGGCGCCGAACGTCCGCCTCTTCCGCCGCCTTCCCGCCGTACCTGCGCAAACAACACAGAAATATCACTTATAATGATGATCAGCAAAAATATTATTGATTGTTTGCCGGCGAATATTAACTTCTTTTTCATTTCAAAAAATTTAAGATGTAAAACACATAGAGCCCGTGGCGATATTTAATTCAAAGTAAAAGGTGTTTGAGCGAATTATAGGTATATACGCTGCCCGCATTGGTTGCACTTTTAAAAATGAAACACGATGCCGTATAATTAATGTGTGGTTTGGATAAAAACGCAGGTATGGTGAGTGTTGAATGATTTTTAAATACCAAGCCTCTTTGTGGTTAAACAGGAGCGCCAATTTTAATTATTAAGCTACTCAACCGAGGTGTATGCAAACCGGCAGATCAAGAAAAACACTTAACTTTTTTGATAAACTCCTTAATACTGTTGATCTTTTTGAAACTTTTAGTAAATAACTGACAATCAAACAGAAAAAAGCCAGGCCCAACCCCGGACCTGGCCACATCCACTTATGAAAAAGTGTGCAGAGTCACCCTAAAACTTTGCACATTACAAATTTTGTGTTTTTTTTTATGTAATCAAAACATTTATTATTAATTAAAGTAGCATATTCAAATTTGAAACTTCAAAAGTTGGATTTTATGACCATTTCCTGGGAATACGCGCCAAAAATGCTTTTTTAAATCGTAGTATCGGCTCAGTATTAACTGCCGGAACTTTGTCTGAATTAAGGTTTTATTATTTCATAGCAAAAACAGTAACGTTAGCCCTTCCCGTTAGTCCCTGGGTATCATACCAAAAGTCTATTCTTCTTATTCTGCGCTCTCCAACGCCTCTTAAATCAATCACCCTGCTTTCTCCTCCCCGGGGTATATCATACAATGTTTCAATATTGTCGGGCGCGCCATTATCATAAGTTACTACCATTTTCACCAAACGCAAAGGCGCATCAGTTACTTTTAATTTAACGCTGCTGAAATTATTAAAAGGGCCCTGCACAATAATTCCATCATGATCGGCTGTAAATTTTGCCTGTGTTGTGCCTATTATTTGCCAGCTTCCAGCAGGCGCGTTTTTGGGAGATCGAATCTGCTGGGCCGTAGCAATCTGACTCATCATAAAAACCAACAGTAAATTGCATAACAGTTTTTTCATGGTTCTACTTTGTTAGTAAGGTCTACGCTGCGACGGGTTATAAATAGCACATTTCTTTAAATATGATTATTATGCCGTTTGGAATTTAACAATACTTCTCCCGGGCAGTAAGCTGCAATTTTTTGTAAAAGGTATTTTATAGTCGAAAGCCAGTTAATCATTTTTCCGCCTTTTTAGGCGCGGTACTGAACACGTGTGCAATCGTTATAAAAAACGTATTGCCCTGAAAACGATTAATAGCGCCAAGCTCATCAAACCACCGTACGCCAAACAACATGCGCGATTTTGTTAACAGCACGTTACTTTCTAACCCAAGCGAATAAATATGATCCTCGCCGGGTTCAAAAACGTAAGGGGTATCACCGATAGGTATTTCATCATTTGTCACTTTAAACTGCATGTAATAAACAATGCCCGCTTTAATAATGGATGAGGGAATTTTGGTGCCATTAAATGTGTACCAGGTTTTTCCTAAACCACCTTCGGCAGTAAAAATATCACCTGTTTTTATGTTGGTATTCTTTTTATCGCCATTGATCTCGTACGAGAATAATGAAGAAAAGTCAATTGTGCCCTTCGGATCAAGATGAACGGTACCACCTGCCGAAAATTCATTGGCCCACATGCCCAAGCCGCTGTTGTTACTACCCCCAGCCGAATAAGTACCTGTAGGGATGTACAAGGCATAGTCAAAAGTAAAATCGGCGGCTTTGGTACGCCAGCCCAGTTGAACAGGCGCAACATAAGTATCACTATAAGCAAAAGAGCTTTTTGAGCTGATGATATTCCCCTGAATGGTGTTTTGGGCAAATGGGAATAATGCTGTAGCGCCCCAGGTTGCGCCTAATATTTTGAAATTGCTTACATAGCTGCCGCCTATAGCCGTAAGAAACATGTTAAGACCGGGAGAGTGGTTTGAGGTATTTCCGCTGGCGTCTTTTAACGACGAGGTATTGTAAAAATAAAATGGAACCAGCAGGGTAAAGGTCTCCGGCGGGGCCTGCGATCCGGCATCAAGTCCTGCGGCGCCGAGAAAGTGATCGCCTTTTAATTGTGAAAACCCTTTGTTTACACTAATAATACCTATTAAGCAACATGCTGCTATTGAAATTGTAATTTTGTTTTTCATAAATCAATTTTCTAATTTCTAAGCAAATAAACATACTTCCTGTAAAAAGAACCTTGATTTTAAAGCGTTATTGGGTTGCACATTTAAAATTGGAACAATACTAAAAGATCAAAAAACTCGCAGCCATTTGCTTATCATTTAATATTTATCAATTAATGTTTATTAAGGTCCTTCTTTTTAAATATTACCCGCATCATAGGCTTTTTAGCTTTTGATTTAACGGGCAATATCATATACAGGATCAGCCACGCATGTTTAAATACGCTTATAATTTTGCGATAGAAACTCCTTAATGCCATTGTTAATAATCTCCAATATATTAAGCTGATTCCTCAGGGGCAAGGAACATCATGGTGTTAATAAAACAGGGTTGTAACAGCTAATTAATGGATATGTGCCTGGCACATATGTATTCTTTTTACATAAGATTATATGGGGGAAAACGTTTAACGTCCTCCCCCCACTCGCTTTCTCTCAATTTTGGTTTACCGGCTTTTAGCCCGTAAAAGTTTTAGCAAAGCAATGCACTTTTTTTAACTTACTACTTGATTTAAGCTAAAAACCTGTTGCATTTTTAAATTTACTACTCATTGAAAGAATGCAACATAAAAAATCAGGCGCTATGGTTATTCTTTTTTAAAGTATTAAAATATTCGGAAGGAGAAATGCCGGTGAACTTAATAAATGCTCTGAAAAAAAGTGGTTCGTGATGTAAAGCCAACCTCCCAGCAAATGCCTTCGAGGGTTAGCTGTTTCCAGCCAATATCTTCAATATGATCTTTCAGATATTCAATTCTTTTCAGGTTTATAAAATCCTGAAAGTGCAGATTAAATTCACTGCTAATTAAACTGGATAAATGATGAGCCGGTATTTTGGTTTGTTCGGCCAATTTTTTTACGGTTATTCCTTTATGCAGATAGGGCTGTTGCTGGGTTAATACATCATCCAGCATTAATAAGTATTCATCCTTCTTTTTGGCACTAAAAAGCGGCTTAATAACCATTATTTCGTCGTGTACAACCTTTTCTTTAAAATGATAATATTGATTGTCTTCGGCCAAATCAAGCCCTAAAGGCTGCAGGCTATATAAAATATGAGGATTAAACACCAGGACAAACAGCGTGAGCAACAAAATAAATGACATGGTAGTATCATTCACAAAATCAATGCTGATAAAAGTAACATTGATAATTCTTTGGATAAGTAAAGAACCAAACAATACAATTAGGGTGATATTAAAAATTTTTACCCAATTAAGTAATCTGTAGTTTAAATGTGAGGGTCTTGTATTGTGCCGGCGCTCAAAATCAATAATATACCAGCTTTGCAAAATGGTGTAAAATAACCATAGCAGGCATTTACATATCTCCAAAAAATAGTACAGGTTTGCATGTGTAACATCAATAAACCAATTGATTGCACTATCAGCTAATGCCCTTTGTAAAGCCGCCGGATTACGTAAACTCATATTGGTTAAAATGAGCATAACCACAAAAAAGGGAATAAAATGTACCCAGTCATACTTTCTGAAAACGCGTTCGGGCCTGAATACATTGCGGATATACAGGAAACCACAGGGCGCTACTAAAAAGATAAATGATTTAGCGATAATAAACAGAAAAGGGAAATTTGACAGCAGCTCTTCAACGTAACAGAAATTGTAAACTGCACAAATGGATAAACTGAAAATAAATAAGCTTAGATACACATTTTGCAAAAAGTTTTTGGAGGAGACTAAGATAATCGAAACTCCTAAGCCGGATAAACCGGTTGAAAAGAAAAAAAAGGGTAAAAATTTGGTTTCCATAAGATGCGGGTATTAGAGGTAGCTATAAGGTGTGGTTGTTATGTAAACGTTGAGCTGCGTAGAGGGTTGCAGCAATTTAATCAATTGCGTTTTACTAGGGATGGCAACGTTTGTAGGTAGAAACGGGAACTATACAGAATTTGCGCAATTAAATTCTGTATAAATTCTGTACTATATTACAAATAAAAAAATTATTTAAAAAATAAATATTGTGGTTAATTTGTTGCAAATTATAACCAAAACTTTAAAATGGTACTTAAAATTGCTCAATAAGCATTCCTTCAAGCTAAATTATTTAATGTGTTTATTAATCAGAGCCCTCTGCTTTTTCTGATTTGCTAACCAGATAATACCCTGCTGATAAGGAAATAATTAACGCTGCTATAGCAAACTCAGCAATTGGGTTTGCGTCTTCTATGTCAAATATTAATATCTTTCGGGTTACAGCAATAAGGCCAACTATAAGTATTATTTTAACTTTTTCGGTATGGTCTTTAGCAAAAACTTTGATGGTTTGAATAATCTCCAGCAGCAATAATATACTGAAAAACAAACTGGTAACAGGCTTGCCTTTTTCTTCTATGTCAAATGTTTTATTTTGAACACTTTGTTCCATTTTTAAAACGAAATGATACGCCAAATCTGCCAATTGATAACACATGAATAACATACCCATTATCATCAATATGGCCGAAACGTATTTTTCAAATCTACTGAACAGTTTATCCATAGTTTACATTCAATCCCGTTTAGTCTGAAAAAGGCAGATGGCTAGATATTAAAGACCTAACCATCATCAGGCAGCTGAAAAACTATAATTGCATTAGGTTTTCAAGTGTCTGATGATGATTGTTTAAAATTTGATTTCTATTTAAATAATCAGCTATTTAGCTGGTGGAGCAACAAGACCGTCTTTTATAACCTGCTGTGTAATGGCCTGTTCATAGTCCTGTAAAAAACTATCCAACGACGATGGATTATACGTTTTTGATTGTGCCGACCATATCAGTTTCTCATCAGCTACATCATATAAATTTGTTTCCAGGTAATAGGTTTTGTCTGTAGTATAATATCCCGGCGAATAAAAAGTACTGTAACCATAACCATAATATGCGCCAAAAGTGCCGTAATAAGCTACTCGTCCGCTAGGATATATTGTGGCGGTACCGGGCTCATATCTGGTCTCGGTTTCTTTACTTTCAAGCGCAACTGTAAAAATAGCATCACACCCTGCCTGACGGATTCCTTTTAACACGGTATCCTTATTTTTATCGTTTCCACTTGAGTGGAAATCGGGCGGAAAAACATCTATGCTTTTCACGGTAGCAATACCCTTACTGTTAAAGTATTGCGCTAAACCCATTTCTACTTTTTGTTTAACAACCGTATTGGCAGTAAGCACAGTAATAAAAACCTTTTTATAGGAAACGGTGGTTACGCCCGGCGCTTTGTACGAACCCGTAATATAGGTTGACGTACCGCACGCTGCGATAAGTAGTACTGATAGCAGCATTAAATTTTTGTACATTGATTTTTTCATGATAATGAAGTTTTAATAAGGTTGATTATATTATTTATTTAATTTTAATGTAATAATCAACCATCGTGCAGCTTTTTTGTTTGTTACTTAATATTATTAATCAGGTAATTATTATTATAATAATATTTAAAATCAACACTTTAATCCGGCTGGGGCATTTATCTGAACCAGCTGCTTCCAAAAACCACGTAATAAGCCCAGGTTTCGGGCCCGCGGGCAATATCCATCCCCATTCTTAATTTAAACTTACGGGCAATAAGATACCGAAAGCCCGTTCCGTAGCTATACACCAGCGGATTAGCAAACATATCGCTCCATTTATCATAGGCTTCGCCTGCACCGCCGTAAAAAACAACGCTCCATCGCCTGTAAAAATCCCAGCGGGTTTCGGCTTCCATTAGTAAGGTAGCATTGCCCTGGTAACGTTCAGCAGGCACCCCTCTTAAATTAACGAATGGTAAAAGATAAAACGGAGGATTACCTAGTGATTGCTGCCCCTCTATCCGTAAGCCCCCAATAAGCTTTGGCCAAATTGGGGTATAACCTATAGCCGAATAATTTATGCGCCATGAGTTATAATCGCTGCCAATAAAACCGTTCGACCAGAAAAAATCAGATTCTATACGTACCCCTTTATCAGGCGTAAATATATTGTCGCGGTTATCAAATTGAATAACACCGCCCACCTGGCTCACAATGCTTTTTATTTCCTTTTGCGTAACAAAGGATGGCAGTGAGTCTCTTTGGGAAGCTATTTTGGCATCTAAAAACAAGTATTGAATCCCTGCACTCCATTTATTGCCACCAAACTGTTTTAAAGTTTGCAGGTAAATAGGAACCAATTTAAAATTGAATTTAAATTCCTTTTCGCCTACAACGGGTAGTGTTTTATAAAAACCTGTGTTGATACTGCCATAGCCAGCCGCTATTCTGTAAGTTATACCCGGCCTGGCAAATGTTCCCGCCCTGAAGGCTCCAATCATCCAGCTTTTATTACCGGTGTACATTCCTAATGCGGCAGTCATATCCGGATTTATTTGCCGTACCCGTCTTTTCCCGTCAACGGTATCAATTATGGGCGCTCTTTTCTTTATGAAAACGGGTACCAGCGCTGCGCCAATTCCACCCAATGCAGGTTCTGTAATAATTGTAGGAATCAAAATAAATCCATTGGAGTAAATCATATAATTACTCAGGTCAAATGCTCCGTCGAGCGAGTCCTTCATGGTTATTTTGTGCTTTTCCTTTTGCTGGGCATCAGCAACACCTGCAAATAAACAAGCAACCACCAGCACAGCAATAAATAATATATACGGCCTTTGTTTTAGCATACTCAGAATCCAAACCTGTAATTAACTGAACCCATAATTGATGACCGTCCTCCTAAAAACCCGGCCTCGGTTCTAAACTGCCACCTTTTATTTAGTTGAAACTGTCCGCCTGCAAGCATGCTCCAGTTGGAGGTAGCCCGTTTTAGTAATGAGTAAGATATAGATGCATCCTTTATATCCAAGCCATTAATTTTATCCGACAAAGCACCAGCTATTTGTTTAACAACCACCTGCTGCGCCGGGGTAAGTGTTTGATACCAGGCAGCTGTGCCATCTTTTATTTGTTGAAGTTCGGCCTGTGTGGCATCGGTGCTTAAGCTGCTCAATTGGATAGTACCTTCAGTAGTACGGCCAACATAAATTCCGGAGCCTCCGGCCCATACTGTAATATTTCTGTCGGGTCTCGATCTGAAAACAAAAGGATGGCCTATCCGGAAGTCGACGGTTTGGGTATAAACGGATCCTTGTATGTTGTTTAAGGACGACCATGTATTGTTATAGTCGCCCGATCCGAATATTCCATGCCATGCACCCCCCAGTGCTATGCCGAGGCCAGCTGTGGTTCCGTTAAACTTAGCCGACGTTGAAAGGTTAAACGGTGCAACAATGCTAACACTGGTATTAGCCAGGGTACCGCCAAACATTCCATAAACATTAACAAATGGTAATAACCAAACATCAACCCGGGTACTGATAGATTGAATGTCGGCCTTAACCTTGCCAAACTTTATAAAATCAAGCGGCACCAGCGGATTGTCATTAAACCCAACCTGCAAATCACTAATCGTTATATCCTGCGATGCTGCAAAATAGTTGACCATTACACCGGCGGGCAAGGGCAAATCAATCCCCTTTTTTACAATCTTTTTGCTCCAGGCCGGAAAAATATACGGATAGGTGGAGTGCTTAATGCTATCGGTATACCTTTCCTGAATACTTTTGCTGGTATCGGCCTGGGCAAAAACTATTGCGGGCGTTATGCAACAAATAAATAATATAGCTGGCTTTATTAGTGCCATGTCTTTTATTTCTTTTTGCTGATTTCACCAATAAATGGAATTTCATCCTGGATACGTAACCTTACAATTTCACGTATTTACGCCGCCTATAGCATCCGAAAATTTCTTGAAATAGCTTTTCTGTAAATTGGTAAAATCATGATCGTTTGAAAATACACGGTCTGCCAGTTTTG
>JABDEQ010000025.1 GCA_013286985.1 Bacteroidota bacterium
ATCCGTTTCGCTCAAGGACAGGTAATTGGTCACCACCTCTTTGATCGATGGATCATCGGTATAGTCGGTGCTCCATTTATCGTGGTAGTTGGCAATTTTTACCGTCGTTCCCTCATTATACTGCGGCCAGCTATGATCTACTGGATAGGCGTCGGTCTCCAGGCGGTTGAAAACATCCTGATCGGCAAGGGACAGGGCAAAGTTATCCCCCACCATGGTCCAGTCACTTGTGGTGCGGGATGTTAAAAAGTCGTGATAGGTTTCAAATGAAAAGGAGCGGATAAACCCGATGGCTGACATCATCACCTGTACCGATTGGATGTTTTCGGCAAGTAAGGTCACTGGGGTGGTCGTATCGGGTGCTGCTGAAACCGTTTGCCGGGCATACACCGTTTCGGCTGAAGTATCGGCCAGATCGGCGATGCACTGTGCCTCGATCTTTAATATGGCATTAGCGGTAGCCGAAGTATTGACGAAACTAAAATCAAGCCTGTAGGCTGACTTATTCATCACCTGTATTTGTATGATGCCGGTATATAGCTGCAGGAAGCCAAAATAATTATCAGCAGGATTGTTAGTTGCCGCCAGCAGGTTATACAGCGCGGCATCTCCGAAGGTTAATACCACCTGATTGCTGAGCGTTATGTTGTTAACGGTTTGATTGATGACATAGGTCCAGCGCATGGCTGTGTTGTTTATAGAAGGCTTTACCTGGCTGAAATCTATGGCGAAAGAGACCGGCGAAGTGTAGGGCGTCCGGTACACCTGTATATAGTCGTCCGGCTGGTTAAACAGCGCAGGCTGTGTGATTGCATTGTCATAGTCCCCTTTTGGCAGGTGGTTTAATCCCAGTTCACCTGCCAGGCTCCAGCGCAGGTGTATGCCCTCTGGAACGCCGTCGGTGCCGTCAGCTCCCGCAGCCTGCAGGTAGAGGTCGGCGGAATTGTTCAGGTATGCGGCCTGTGTGCAGGCACATGGTGTTTCGCCTATGGTATTTAAATAGGACTGTATTGCCGCAAAGGCATCGAGCACCGCAACCAAAGCGGTATCCAGTCCATCAATTTCCGCAGCGCTGAGTTCATCAGTATGTCTGGCTAATTCCTGGAAGATATTGAGTATGGTTTGGAAAAACGAGCTGAAGCCCGTATTCGTGGGATCGAGGTAATTGATGTTGAAATCATCGCTAAAATCAAGGCTGGTAAAGTCCCCGATCAAATAACCGGTATTGAAGTCAGCTAAAGTAAAATCAAGGTCGGTGAAGTCGCCGAAAGGAAAGGTATTAGGAGGGACGTCGGTACCATCCACTTCATTCAGGAGCGTAATGGCGCGACCATAGAGCTTCATCAAGGTGTTCTGCTCAAAAACGCGCAACATTTGCTGTAGGTCGGGGTAAGCATCTAAAGCACCGCTGTCTGCTAAGTTTTGTATTGCAAACAGACATGCTGCCATATCGCTGTAGTCAGCGCAGAATGCATAATAATTAATTTCTGGAGGCATCTTGAGTGTTTTAATGTCTTTTATTGTATATCATTTCTACCTATGACTAGTCTGCCGAAATACCAATTGGCGGGCTCGTATAATCTTCATAGACTGTATCATAATCATTACCGTTAAATATTTTGTAGCGGAAATAAACCTGCAGGTCACCCGGGCTCAGCTGCATTGCCGTATTACTGATAAAAACTGCCGAGGTATCCCCTGCATATAAATTAATAAATGCGTCAGGGGTAATTACCGTACCACCCGGCAGGGTGAGTGTCGGCTGAATCGTGTCCGCCAGTTCTGCGGCAGGCAGTTTCGGATCGTTAAATGGCTCGGGATTCCTGATGATGATGCCAAGTATTGTCTTTTCATTTGTATCCGGGTCCGTATTGATGACGGGATTAATGATTGAATTGACAGCAGGCTCAAAGCTCTTGATTTGCAAGCCGCCGTATACCATGCGGTCATAAGGCACGGCATACTGCGCTACCAGTGCGGAGTCCGTATCCGGACTGTCATTCAGTAGGGGAATTAAGGTAGCGGTTATTGCTACAGCCGTAAACGCTACTTCCAGGGGATAAAGCGCATATTGCTCTGCACCCGGTGTATCATCCAGAATGAAGCTTGCCGCCTGATCCTGGAAAGTGGCAAACAGCGAAGCTAAAAAGCTGAATTTATGCACCTCTGCTACCTGTTGATCTGCTCCGTCCGGCTGATAGACAGCATTAAACAGGGCGGTGTACAATTTGCCTGCGGACAGGTCCGGAAACTGATAGCTACCCTGTTTGATGGTTTTGGTTATCGTTAAAGGACTAGCGTTGCAGGCATCCTGGCTTGCGGCCTGATCCAAAAGAAAGAGCAGCTGCTGATCCTTGGGCAAAGAGGTATAATTCGAGCTGTCTATCGTCTGCGTCGTTTCCGTCCATACCAGGTCCGGTGTCAGTGCATTGCCATAGGGGTCGAGCAGCTGTACCTGCAGGCTGCTTTGAATGGCGGGCAGTCCCTGGTAGGTATCCCAATCGGTATACATCGCGTTGATGTATGGCATAGTAAAGAAAAGATTGATCTGCGGATTATGGTACAGCACAGGCTTGCTTAAATTCTGGCGGCCTTGTGCGTCCGGGGTTGAGCGGTCATAATCGATATAATCGGTCAGGTCGGCCAGTTTAAAAGTATCTGCCTGATCCTGTTGCACCAGGTTCTGGTATACCGCGCTTTGCTGCTGGAAGAGGCCCACCGGGCCTGCTGTCTGAAAGCCGAATACCTGGGTATAGGTGATGGCACCCGACTGGTTACCATTGACGACATCGCGTGTGGAAACTGTAATAGCAAAAGTGGAGTCTGGCCGCCATACCGGCTGTGTCGTTTTATTCAGGTTGTCGCTCATCAGCTGGATCTCGTTGATCACTCCCGCAGGTGTGATGTTATTATCCTGCTGACTGGCTTGCTGGCTTTCTGTCTGGTAGCTGAGCTGATCTATATAAGTCACTGCCGGCTGTATGTTCACCAATGCCAGTTCGGCAGGAATCGGACCGGTCAGGAGTTGCACCCGATCCATGTAAATGGACAGGGTTCCCGCGTCGCGATCAATAGATACCAGGATATGCTTATATTGCATTGTTGCCAGGGTTGAATTGGTGAAGTCGAGGGTATATAATCCTGTTGCCTGAGTCCCTGAAACCTGCAAGCCATCGTAGCAGGTTAGCCAGATATTAAATGAAGGCACGGCAGCCGGGTCGGTATAGGCTTTACTTGGATCACCGGGCTTTTGTTGATAGATGTGCAGGGCATAGCCTTTTTTGTAGCCGCTAACGGGATCTGTGTTAACCTTTGATAGCAAAGTGATGATACCAGGCGAGTAAGGGTTAAATATCGCTGTTACCTCAAAAGCAAAGCTTGCAGACTCGACCTTCAGGACCGGGTTAAAAGGCACGAGGAGCCCATCGGTATTGGCACTATAAGCATAAACTTCCTGCTGTTGCAGCTGCTGATCGCTGTCCTGCTGCCAGAAGCCTGGTACCAGGTCTGGGTCACCTGTGATGATGCCATTTGATACGCCGGTGGTGTCCTGTGTTGAATTCAGTATCCATTGACCAGCTATACCATCGGTATCACTATACTTTTTCTGCAATACCTCTTCTGCTGTAAAGCTTTTGTTAAACAGGGAAACATATAGCAGTGCCTTATTGATGTCATATTCATGATGAAACTGCGGATTGGTCACCGGTAGGAACTGATCAGGCAACTGGAAATAACCGCCTATCAGGAGGTTTCCAGTAAAGTCAATAGGATAAGCCGTATTAAAGGTCAGGTATACTTTATTAATCGGCTGATCGATATCATTATAGGTAATACTGGTGTTTTGCTGCGACGGGGACAGCTGCGTCGGCGCCAGGTAGGTATCGACCGGTATAGTTTGTCCAAAATCGGTATTTGTAAAATTTGTGACAACCGGATTAATGGTGATATTATTTTGGTTCGGGCCGAAATCAATTTCGTAGGATGTTACGGGAACAGGAAATACGACGGCAAGGGACCCGCTCATCGGCGCCATGTAAAGGCTGTTATTGCCGAAAGTAGTGTTCGTTGCCACGCTGCCGTCCAGGCCGTTAAAGGTAAAGGAAACGCCGCTAATCATTACCGTAGCTCCTGCAGCATAGACAGTACCCAGCGTTTCGCCGATCCAGTTCACCAGGTTTTGTTCGATGACTGTTTCGTAGCAAAAAATGTCCTTTCGCTGGAAGTTGAGCCCATCGAGGTTGGTAGTTGCCGTATCGGTCTGGTTCGCATAGGTGAACATGGTTTGCGAGAGCAGCCTGATCTTATTATAAGTATTCGGCTGCGCAAATTGCCAGTATCCCGGCGGCAAAGTACTCAAATCAATAGGATCATCACCGGTATTACCATCAACGATGGCGGTCACGGCTTCATAGACGTTGTATGGCATCCATGCGCCACCACCGGTTGCAGCAGCATCCCATACGAATATATTTAAGGCGGTGATAGCATAGCTATGTTTTACCTGGCTGCTTACACCTTTCACCGGCGGCTGTAATTCGGTATAGCCGAGTGGCAGCTGACTCCCGGCTCCGCCCAGAGATACCAGTGCGGGCGAAACGGGTTTTAGCAATTCGATATCGATATAACTATCCAGCGGAATGGTCACCTGCATCACGGCCGTAGGATCGGTAAAGTTGTACTGCCAGGAGGCTGACCCCGGCGCCGGTATGGTAATCTCCCCGGTCATAATCTGGTTCACATAGTTCACCGGGAAGGTCTCCAGCGACATGATGTTTAGCGCCACTGCCGGGTTATACCCGGTAGTAGGGTCCGGCAATTGCAGTATCGGAAAAGGTGCCAGGAGCGGTGCATTATTATTATTAAAGTGCCAGCTGATATCAAGGCGGAAATTGATGTTCGGCAGCGGCCATGGGGTATGCACTTTTACCTGCAGGCCACCGGTAATATTAAAAGGATGAGGTGCTTCTACAGCCAGGCTCACCTGCACGGACAGGCCGATCTTGAACCAGAAGAGCTTGAGGCTGGCATAGCCGCCAAACTGGATAAACCCGCCCACCTGTATCGGTGTAAAACTGATCGTTGCGCCCAGGTCAAGACTGGCACCAATGCTGACGCCTACGGGTCCAAAGGATTTGCTGAAGTCGAAGCTGGCGCCGGCGCCGGCTTTGAATCCTTTTGCTGATATCATCACGTAGGCGTAACCCTTGAATAGGGTCAGCACCTTTGCCTGTATCCGCGCGCTGGTAGGCTGATCCTGCCCCAGATTGAGGTACCAGCCAGAAGCGTTGTTAAAGAAGAAAGCCAGTGCCAGTGTGCCCTGCAGTGTAAAGACATCACCCTTGAAGCTGCCATCTGACGGAAGGGCGTAGTTTACGCCCAGGTTACCTGTAAAAGAAGTACTGTCTATGGCGATCAGTGCGCTGAAAGGCGGATCCACTTTATTGTCTAACCCTATCCTGGATTGTAAAATGCCCGCTTGTCCTTGTAATAGGAATACGTCAGGCAGTCCCAATAGCAGGAAAAGTTTAGCAGAAAAAGTAAAACCCGAATCATAGGTCGTCGCTATGGTGAGCCCTGCGCCCAATGAAAAACCAGGCTCTTCGGCAAATTTATCTATTTCGATCCCTTCGAGGCCGTCGGGGACATTCTTGGCTTTATAATAGTCCCACCAACTCGCAGTATCCGGCAGGGGTGGTGTTGTAGCCGCTTTGGAGGGCAGGTAATGTTCGCCGATCAATCCGCGGAAGCCGTAAATCCCGAGCCCCGTTGCCCCCAATAAAATAGGTGTGGAGAGGTTGAGCCCAATGTCCACTACGTAGGAAGGGATACTTGGGTCCATGCTCATGCCCGCGCTGCCGGCCATCCCCAGTTTGGGCAGGCTGAAGGCCACCGAGCCGGTATATTCTTCGCCGATCGTTGAAGTTGGCACGTTCGGATTCGGGGTGCCCACCTTCAGGTATCCTTTCAGGATAAAGTCCGCATCGCTGGCCGAGGCATTCCCTGGTACGGTAATGTCGATAGCAATCTGGTCGATACGGATAAAGTTATCGAAAGGCATCCCCGGGCCGTCGTCCACGGTATAATAATATTTGATGCCGTTTCCGGAAACATCTACCCCAGCATTTCCGGTATTGATCATACCGTCGAAGCCGAAGTAACGATAGCTGCGGGAAACGTTATTTAAAGTACGGTTGTAACTACCTACAGAAAGATTGCTCACCTCCATTTTAACCGGACCAATCTGCAACCTGAACGATTTAGGAATGACGATTCCAGCTGCAAATTCAATATCGCCGTTATCCCATATGCGCAGTTTGGTGATGTTGATACCTTTAGGTAAAACTTCGCCTAGGACGGGAACGTCGGCTATAAAGTCGAGCACCCCGGACACTTCGATATAAAAGCCTTTTGGCTGCTGTTGCCCAATGGATAGTGTCCTTACGTTGAGTTGAAAAACATTGGGGAAGGTGATGGTTACAGCTCCCGGCTGCGGCAGAGCGGTAATGGAAAAACTGCCATCATCTTTTATCTGCGCCTGTATATCAATTTTTGCAGGCAGGCCATTGGTGGTGAATTTATTCAGTGTGATAGCTCCGGATATGTCGCAATTGGTTATTGCATTTTGACGGAAGGTAATAGAAAACGTATCCAGCTCGGCTGAAAAGTTACCGAAATTACGATGTAAAAGCCCCTGGTCAGCAATGCTTATCGTACCCGATATCCCACCAGTGCCAATTATAAAATTACTAACCGACAGCGTCGCACTTTCGTTATCCGGATCGTCTGTGCCAAATCCGTTAATCGTAATAGCAGCTTGTTTGATATATGCCCCTACAAAGTCGACAGCATAACCCGCTGCATCCACTTCGGGGATATTTGACGTTTGACTCAAATCTAATTTAACATCGGTGAAACTGATGATCAAACAGGTATTTGCAATTTGGGCATATTGCGGAAAAAGCGTTCCTGCAAAATCCGATTGATAGCTAAACCCTGTTGACGTATCTAAATCTAAAATGGCATCTCCAAACTGTATGTAGGTTTGTTTCAGATTTCCGGAGCTATCTGTTGAATTATCCGGAACAAAGCCGTTTGAAGTTTGCACCATGGGCAATAAATAATCTCGTGGAAACTCAAGTGCTGCCGTTAGTTCGAGTGTAGCCCGAGCCTGAGGTGTGATCAGGTCAGTGATATAGGATGATAAATCTGATTGGATAAAAATTGAAAAAAACGAATTTAGATGGCTCTGTTCAGTCGCCGGATCGGCGTCCAATATATATAAATTAAAGACCGTAGAATAAACGTCTTGATTTATGGCGTCTATCTGCGTAATTAAATCCTGATATGGATCAATAGAACCTTCATCGATAATGATATTTGAACCGTAGAGCGTATTAATATCAATAACCAATTGCCCTAAAACTGTAATCGTTGGATCAGTCGGGACGGCAAAATTATATGCAGCAATTATTAGCGCTTGTTCTTCAGTTACACTAAAAACTGCTAGTGAAAGGTCAAATAATTCAATTCCAGAAAAAGAGAAACTAGTCGCATCGAAAATTCTAACATATTTTAAAATTTGCCATTCCCAAAAAACAGTCGTCGGAAATGACGAAATCGAATTGTCATCATAGTCCGGATTTAGTACTAAATAAAGTCCTGTATCAAATATACCAATTTCGATTTTTTGTTTGCTTATTACACTTAAGCTATAAAATGCTCCATCGCCTCCAAAGTTTCTTGAACTTTGAATGTTTTTATAATAAATATTACCGAAAAGTTGCTGGAGATCGCCCTTGATAAAACTAAGGATTTCAGGAAGGTCGTCCACAGTTATCAAATCCGATAATGCAGGATAATAGTAATAGTCGGTAGTTGACATTTTCAATAGAATTATTCAATATTATGGCCTATAACGTCTTTTTTAACATTGCCAGAATTTCCATCTAGAACAATATACCTGAAGGAACTTTCGTTAATTGGAATCCTGATTGAATACTCCGGCAATTTTGAATTATCATCCACATATCTTGCAACATCAATACCTTTAATAGGAGTCATCAAATCGGTATTGAACTCTTTAGCCATTTTTTGTATTAAATCATTGATAGAAAACAAATATGGACTGTCGTAGTCTTTCTTAATTATCAATTTACCGTGTTGATCATACTCTAGATACTCTCCGGTGGGAATATTGTAAAAGAACTGACACGAACTCATCAATGCCAGTGAGCTTTTAAAAAAACGATATTTAAAGCTAAAAGGATCATTAATATTGCTTTTTATTTGCTCGAAGTAATAACTGTCAATGTCTTCTGACAAAATTCGATTACCGTCTGAAGCGGTATAATTTGCCATATTATTAATTTTGTATTTATTGAAACTAACGATATCAAATTTTTCCATCTCAGGTTTTTTTTTTTGTGAAACATTAACGCTTTTACAACTATAGAGATTGATAGTTATAATGTATAATAACATAGTATATATTTTCATATAGTATAATAAATTAGTTTAACTTGCCAATTCCATATCTCTCGTCTTAAATCACCACTATAGCTCATATAATTGTCTGTTGCATTGTTTGGATCAGTTCTGAAATCCGGGTAAATATATTTTTGCCTGAAATCTATTGGATCTTCGGGAGCGTCGCTTTGTGTATGACGTAATCCCAAGCCATGCAGACCTTCATGCGCTAGCGTCATATTTCCTCTACCATTATATAGTATAACACTTTGTATACCTATACCTTGTACTCTACCTGCAACCCGATGGCCTTGGGCATCCAATGGTGGTGTAAATACATCAAATGCGAAAACGGTAAAGTAATTTTGATAAGTAGCGCCAAGTCTTTGTTGAAGAAATTGATATAATCCAACTCCGTTTGGATCTATGAATTGGCCGTTTACATTGTAAATGCCGTTAGGAAGAAATTCCGGATCACTGGCTACTGAAATATTTGCAGTGGTTATTTCTATGTCAATTAATCCTTGGTGTAATGCTTTTAATAAATTTTGCTCTTCATTGGCATGTGGATCTGTATTAAAGCTTCCAGTTTCACCGCCTATTCCTGTAACGTTTGTTGCTACATTCACCAAAACGAATTTCAGTCGTTGTCTACTAAGACTGTCATTAGGGTTAAGCAATATGATTCCCGCTAGTTGGGCATCATCTTTATTGGTCGTGCCTAATGGATATGCCAAAACACGAATTTGTTGTGTTGTATTAAAATCACTAAAGCAGGTAATAGTCACAACTTTTTCTACCGATTCAGATTTGCCTCTTACAGTCAAATCTGATAAAGACGATTTATCAATTGAAAATAGTGAATTATCATAGTCGAATTCTAATTTGTTTAACGGTTCATCAATTGTAACAAGAACTCTTAATGTCGCTGCAAATGGTGGTGAAATGAGACTATTTTTAATAGAGCCGCTGTAGACTTGAGAATATAATCGCAGATATTGAATGTTATATTGATCATCGACGATCTGAGTTGGAATGGGGATGTATTCTTTTTGTAAAGCTTTGAACGCCATTTGTGCTATAACCTTGTCGGTAGTATCAAGTGGGGAAACAAGTGTAATGCCAGAAGCAGAAGTGTATTGAGTTTTTGTATCACCCAGTTCAGGTTGATGGTAGCCGTTGATAATTGTGCTCTGATAAGACGGTTCAGCACCGGACAAAACTGTACCTTGATAATTTCCATTATCGCCTATTCGCAACCAATCAAAACCGAATTCACCGTTATAAGGAGACGGCGATGTTGAAATTTGTGTTCTGAATTCGATCTTAGCTTTGGCAAATTGCGTGTAATAGACTTGGTATGCTGAAAAGTCTTTTGAAAAAAAATAAAAGCCATCTATTGTATAAACAAAGACGTCATTTGCCGGAGATGTTGGATACAACGTATCAGTTACCATAGTGCCAGAAATGCCATCCTCATATATCAACCCGACTTTGTATTTTTTAAAACATTTAGTTAAGACGTTTACATTTATCGCTGTATTAGTATTTGGGTAGGAAACTTCCTGTAAGGAAAAAAAGACATTATCTGCGTCAATGGGTAAAATTTGACTGCTTTGGACTGCGGAGTTGTCATATATTAATTTATTATATTCTTCGTTTGTTATTCCAATGAGAAAATAGCTATTCTTTTTTTCATAATTGCTATCATGAATCAGTGATAATGAGTTTACAATAAAAGTATTATTACCGTCCGAATTATCAGTAAATTGTCCTAATAACGTGGAACAGTTTATGTCATTGAAGAGATTTACGTTATATTGATCATTATTTGAAGTACTTGTGGATAACCCAGACAAACTGTCGTTATTTAAATTATTGTATTCCAGGCTATGGCTTGAATTCCTTTTATGCGATGCAATGAATAGCTGTCTAGATATGGTTATAGGAGTATTGTTCGGATTAACTCCAGTGTCAATAACTACTTTGTTTTGTACAACGGCGCCAAGTCCATAAAGTTGAGGACTCAGGTTCAATAGATTGCTTTTATCATAAGTTGCCCAAAAACTTAGATCGGCAGATGCGTTTGGTATGGTGAATATAGTATTGAAATTGGCGGGCCACAAATAATCGAAGTAATTTGACAATGGAAAAGTCTGTGTTAGGTTTGCGTAAATCGTCACAAATGACGCACAAAAACTCAAGTTATTAGTCTGTAGATTTATAGAAATTGATTGAGTATCACCTATTTGCGGTGGCAATAGAGGTGGTGTGGCCGAATTTAAATTGAGGATATTTTGTGAGATTGGATACGCTGATGTATCGTTATTTGGTGAAATTAAATCTATAAATATGTAACGTTCACTCGGATCAATTTGCATGTCAACGTTGTATTGCAAAGTAATTTGAGCGTTACTTACATTGCCCGATGAAGGTGGAAAAAGAGGCGTGTCTTTTATTAAGATAGGCCAGCCATCAGTAACGTTGTTTTCTGGTGTTGAACTCAAGCCTTTTAAGGTCCTTGTTGAATTGTAATAATTATAAGACCGTCCAAGTTCTCCTTGTATATATACATATAGTTTATTTGCTGTTTGAAAATTGACCAAAACTCCATTGTATATATCTTCATTTGTGGTGATAGTCGTCGAATCCGATAGTTGAATTTTTCCGCAATTTATGTGGGATCCCCAAAAGGCAGCAGCGTCCATAAATTGATGAATATATTCTTTGTACCTAGCTATATCCGTTGTGCCGAAAAAGTCCGTTATATCAAAAAGAAATTCGCTGGCTCTTGCAAAAGCCAAATTAAGTTGGAATAATTCTGTCTGATTTTGTAATTGATAGTCGCCTTTATCTAATACTATATCTAAGCCCAAAGTTCCCGAAAAATTTCCTATATAGTCGCCCATTGCAGCAACTGGCAACTGATAAATCGAACTTGGATTGATGTCGGATGAATTAAAAAAATAGGAATCAATCAATGAAGCCGCTGGCTGGTTATTTGAATCATACCCTATTAAACTTGCATTCGTTGTATCAGGAAGTAAACCTTTATAGAATGTTGTAAATTGATTCCAAATTTTTTGAAGTAAAGTTGGTTGATTTGTATTTGATAAATCTTCGGGCATCAAGTTGCCGTTGCTATCAACCCAGTCGGCCATATCAACCCCGCGATAAATAAAATATTTAATTTTTATGGGAGCAAAATTTGCATCTGGCTTTAGAATTAAATTGATTTTGTCGCCATTCGGTGTATTGGTTGGTTGAATAAGAATTCGCCCCTTACAAATAGCATAGACTTTAGTCTTAGTAGTAGAATCGGCATTTACTTTCGAAGTGGTTCTGTATTGTGAATAAGTAGGTGGGGTATTTCCGTCGCTTACTGGTCCAAATGCATCAGTTGCAAAATTTATTGGATCTGCATTATTCAAATTTAGCGGATCCACAAAAAAATATGATATTGGGCTATATGTTGTTGACATGTTGTAAACGCGTCTTTAGTTAGCAATTCATTTATATGTTTTCTTATCCACCAATCATTTGGCAGGCTTTAAATCGTCAATTCACCAGATTAACGGCATGATTTGATTATTTTGCTGTTATCAACCGAAATAGACGCAGTCTCGGTTTTGCTTAAGATGCATATTTGTCATATATTCTATATGTTATTTTTATTGTTTAATTTATTTGAACGGTAGCCGTTTGCGTTGATTTGGTATAGATCAATGTACCTACCTTGTAGGTATTTGACGGGGTATGCAAAGTATCATTCCTTATCGTCGTGTTTGCAGCGATAGTATTGGAGGAAACCTGCGCCCCCCCTGTATTTACAAAGTCAGTACCTTCCAGGCTCATTGTTCCCCCCTTATAGGTCACCAGTTCCACCGTGAAATCGCCCGTTGCCGGGGCACCATACCAAACCGCATACAGCCCCACTTCAACGGCATCCGGGGAAGAGGGGTATGCCGCAATAAATTGTTTTATTCCGATTAGCACATCTTCGCTGCCGTCGCTGGTGGTATTATCGGAGCCCCACCATAAATAGGCGTCGGATTGAGGGGTGGTATCCGCAGGCACGGTCGCATTAGGTTGTCCGTACCCGACATACAGATTATCGACATCCGTGCCGTTATTTTCAAATCCCACGAGGATATCCAGGTCCGTTCCGCCACCATCCCAGCTATATTTTACCGTCATGAAATCGAAGTCAGGTATGACAATGGGATTCAGGTGGGTTGTATAGGTGATGGCTTTACCAGCCACATCGTAAACCAGCTTAATGATCATCGTCAGATCCGATTCTTCATAGCTGCCGTCGGCACCCGCGACGACATCACTGCTGAAGTTTACGGGATCACCTAAATTGTCTCCATCTACAGAAGGGAGATAAGTACCCGGGCTGCCTGTTAAGGTCATTTGCGAGGCAAAAGTTTTCAATACAAAAGCCCCGGTAATGGTTGTGGCTGTTTCGGCCCGTCCATCGATATAAAAAACAAAGAATAAAGTCTCCGGATAATTAATTAACAATTGGGCGATATTGAATTCGAAGCGCCAGTTCAGCACGTCCTGTGGTATAATATCAGAAGCCAGGATAAGGGCCTCAGCCGGCGCCGCAGCAGCCGGAACAATATTGTTCCCGGTATAAGCGGGCACATGATTGTTGGTGACTTCCACATTGTCCACCAAGCCTATCGCATTCAGCGTGGTGATGCCAAATAAGTCAACCACCAGGATACCGGCATCGGTGATGTCGGCAATCACCACAGAGATCTGTTTGGTTAATGGGTCGTAGGTGGAGCTGCTTGCTGTCAGCGTCACCGGAATAATATCGTCGCCTGAGTCGTCACCCGTTGCTGTAAATATATTCCCCGAAAAGGTACCGCCGCTTGTGCTGCTAAAAGTATATGCGGTGGTCATATCCACCGTTGTTCCGTCCGAAAACTGCCAGATTACAGTATAAGCTTCGCTGTCGCCGACAGTAACGATGGCCGGCCCGGAGATATAGCTAGAAGATACGGTCTTGCATGTGGCGAAAGAGAGATCCTGCGAACCGGTCCAAGCCCCGTTACTCAGGAGCCGCACGCCTATGATATGCGCGCCGCAATCCACCTGTCCGCTAAACTGGGCCGTTGTCGCATCAATAACCAGAAGGCCATCTAAATACCACTCGTATGCATCCACCGAGGTACTTTCCGTTGTAACCAGGAAACTGACCGAAGTATTTACGAAAAATTGTTCTCCGGTTAAGGAGAAGCTTGGGGACTGTGGCATAGGGAGTAGGTGTTATGATACTAATTTAATGCTTAAATGCCATTCATTCAAATTCTTTACCCCCTATTTTGCCTAGCATTGGGTAAATTATTCAAAATGAGGCAGATTGTTTTTTCGTTAATTAATTAGTAATGCAATTTAGGGGTTAAGTGTTAATTAATTACACCCGTCGACATTAATTTTATCTTAATATTTTTAAATGTTATTAATGAATTATTAACTATAATATTATGTGGCTTGTTGGTTTATTTCGAGGATGCCTTAGCAGTAAGGACCGATACTTTAAGTGGCCACACGTTAAAGATTTGAAATCAATAGCAGATCTTACAGGCAGTATAACCCATTTTGACGGCCTGGGCCTTGCTTACTTTTCTTATTTCGTGCGTACACCTGGCCAGACCGTGACAGTCGCGATTATTGTGGTATTTGTGGCCGGTTGGGCTAACACAGATCCAAACGGATTCGGCGGCAATTTTCGTGGGGGTACGGAGGGGTACTTTGTCAGCTACGCTGACGCTTATAAGCATTAAAATAATAAGGACGGCTTTTTTCATCGGATGAGGTTATCTAAAGATAAGCATTATCCGGGAAAACGCGGGAATTCGTTATTTCCTTATTAGTTGCGGAACTTAACTTTTCCAAACCTGCTTTTTGATAAGCTATTCAGGTATATAAATCTGACTAAACGAATAGCTATATTAAAATCGTCGAACATAAATGCTTTTTTAGCGGCTATAACGACAACCGAACCATAGTCAATCGTTATGTCTTTGCACCTAACATAGCACTTCTATTCCGGCAGTGCTGATTCTCGCTGAACCTGGCTTTGACAATCTCTTTACCCCATATCTTACGCCCCGCCTGTTTAGGGTGGTCAATGAAATACTGATTGCGCGCTGCAAAATGAAGGTCGATTGCGCATTTACATTCATCAACGGACAAGTAGTCACTGTTATGGATCACCGCCCTGGCCAAACCGGCAAACACCGATTCTATTACATTAAGAAACTGTGTGCAAGCCGGTAAAGGGGCCAGTTTAATGACCGGCCTGCCCGCCTTATTATGGTCTTCTATATAGCTTTTTAATATTTTTGAATTATGCCAGCTGACGGCATCCCAACATAGATATAAGGTTTCCTGGTTGTGATATTGCTCCAAAAGGCGATCAATCAGTTTGATCATTTCGAATGTATTCTTCCGGGCGGAGTAGAAATAGGTAACCTGGTTAGTTGACAACTCTAAAGCTGCCGTGCAAATGACTATCCCTTTGGCTTTTTGTTTTTCCGGGACGACGTCGGGGCTTTCGGTCAGGTGCTTCAATGTCCTTCCTCCCTTGATTTTTATCGAAACCGGACCATACTCATCGATGGAAAAGAATTTTTCGTTTGGCCTGAGCTTTTGCAGTATGGCCTGTATTTTGCTGATCTTTTCCCGAAATTTCGGGTCGGGGCTGGTCAGCATTTCCCTGGACTTTTTATAACTATATCCCATTTGATCTACGCAACGGCAAATTTGCATATAGCTGATCTTTGGGGTGTAGTATTGATTATAAACCTGTGTGAGGGCGGTCAAACTCCAGCTTGTCCGGTTCAAACCGTACAGTTTCGGAGTTTCGTGCAGCAAACGTAATAACTTCTCTTTGCGCTCCACGATGGCTTTGGTTGATTTTTGATTCCGGGGATTAGGCCCAAAGTCGAATGCCTTTAATCCTTTCTTTTTGTACTCTTCAATCCAATGGTCAAGCGTTTTATAACTGGTTTCTACTTTATCTTTTATCTCCCGCCTGGACACCCCCTGAGTCGCCAATTCCATTGCTTTGGCAATTTGCCAGAGCCGGTGATTGTTCGCGTTTCGCCAATGTTTTATAGTGGGAATGTCTTTGGGTGCGATATGATCCAGCAATTTTTGGGGATCTGAAGTAACATTCTCCCTGAGCCATTTAAAAAAGAGCGGCTTGAAGGTAGGAAAGGCGTAAGTTGCTGTACTTTGCGCTGCATATTTTTTCCATATTTTACCCGGTTCAAGGGTTGGTGTTTTTTCTTCAGTAATTAATGCGGGTATAACAAACAGGAACTGCTGGTATTTTGGCGTGGACCAGTGTGCCCGTTTGGGCTCGGCGGGATAGAAACCAAAGTCTTTTAATTTATCCGGATATTGGGCTCTTATTTTTTCAAATTCATGCTGATAACGCCAGGTGGTACATGTTGATATACGCAGCTGTTTGGCCAATTGATGCGCATTATAATTTCCGTCAATGAATCGCTGGCGTAAAATCTTAGCCTTTTCCAAAGAAAGCTGGTAACGATACATGGCAATGGCAGTTGTGTTTGTTAAACAACTGTAGCCGTAAAAAGTTTAAGCCATCGTTTCTGCCCACAATAGACAGCCGCAACCAGATTAAAAGCTTTTACTGTGCAACAACGGAAAGTTGCGAAGGATTTAGGATTTCGATCTCAGGCTTGCCTTTGTAATCCGTAACCATACCCAATACAGTAACTGTCTTTCCTTTCAGGTCGATCTCTGGCTGCCCGAATTTACTCCTGTTCTCACTCCGGATAATAATGGTAAAATCCTGGTTCGGGTTATCGGCACCGACATTTAACAAGGTCATGTTATTACTTTCTACCAGTCGGGTGCTAGCGATTTGCCCGGTGACCACGACCATTTTGTGGATATAGCGGGCGACGTCTTTAGATGGTATGGTATCCGGTTTAATGACCCTTCCGACTGGGGGAGGAGCGATGATGCTATAAGAGCCTCCATTAAATGCATCATTCAGCACGCCCGCCAGGCGGATACCTGCCTTTTCTATTCTTTCGGCGATGATGGGCAGGCGCGCCTGGTAATAGTCCTCATCAAAGTTTGGGTTAGCCTCCGCATCTTTATACAGCTGATTGCTTACCTGATAGGATTCATACAGCCAGATGAGCATATCATCGTGCTGCCATTGGTGAACCTGGACGTCAGTAGGGTGATCGTATTTTACCGCCAGCTGTTCATAGCTCAGGCCCTGGTGTTCGATCAGCCCGCTGTCCCACAGTCCATGCAGATTACCCTGTTTCCCGTTGAAAGTAACCATGATCTTGTTGCCACCCTGATCCTCGGCACGACTGACATGCATGGGCTGATGCAAATCGCCGACAAAGTGGACGATCAGTTTCAGCGCAAATACTTTTTGCGCCCGGGTGCTAGCCGGATCGATCAGCTGTAGCTCCAGGTTTTGGAGCGCTTTGTATACGTTCATCTGATTTTGCTCCTGAACCGCCTTTACAAAAGCGTCATGGTTCAAGCCGGTCGGCAGATTAATATAATGCCAGGAGGAAGTATACTTATATTCCTCATGAGAACGGATTTCGTCTGCGTAAGTACTGATGTCCGCCAGCGAGGTATCACCAATCAGATCATGGATGGCTTGTTTCGCCTTGTCTGTCAGGTGATTTTCAGCAATTCTGCCGATGGTACGATGGCCGGTTTTCCCCCAAGAGATCAAGGCCATACCTAAACCAATTGCCAGACACAGTGATAAGTATTTCTTCATAAGGGTTAAAGGTATCGAAGATAAGTTAAGCCATTGTTAGCAGTTGGTAACAATGGTGCGGGAATTTAATGCACTATTGTTATATGAAGATTTTTGAAATAAAAAATACTATCTTACCACAGCCTCAATCGTATGACTCATCGCTAATTATCTCAGTATATACAAATCATCCAACCTTCCACCGCATTATCACATGAAACGTTTTCAATTCTTATTGCTTTTATCTGTTATTTTAATTTTGGCAGCCGGGTGCGGGACGACCATCGCTCTTTTTGATCAGTATGCTTATACACAAGCTACCGCTATCAAGGTAGATGCCCTCACCGTAATGGATTATTCAAAAGATAATTACCAGGAACATGAGAACGATATCAAACAAGTCGATCTGAAGTTCAGGGAGATGATTGAATATGAAAAGCATCGTCCCCAAGATACCATTAACACTAAAATGTGGTTAACCATGTACGATCATAACAAACGCCTATACGGAGGATTTATAAACCGATGGAAAGAAAAAGGCAAGCTAGATACCGGGTTTATAAATGATCAGAAGGTGTCGGTAGGACGGGCATTTGACGATATTATTGATCTGGAAGCTAAGAAAATAAAAAAATAAATAATTTAAATATATGCCCATTGACTTTGACAATTTATTCGAAACGCTCAAAACAGGCGTGACTGAAATCGCAAAAAAAAGTATTGGTAATTATCTATCCCAGGCTCAAACAGACGGCCACGGCTTGATTGAGATGATGAAAACCGATATTCAGAAATGGACGCAGCAGTTAGCAAATGGTACTTTGAGCAAAGACGATTTTGAATACAACCTATTGGGCGAAAAAGACGGGATAGCAATGAATGCACTAAAAGAAGCCGGATTTGCCGAAATAGCGGTTGACCAATTTAAAAAGGACATTTTAGATTTAGTGAAAGATACTGTTTTTAATTTAATACCTTGATTTCCATAATCCCAACCTTCTATACAATATGCGCTATTATCTATCTTATAAGGTTAATATTTATGAAATTTGCATAAAAATTGGATGCACAGGGAAGCAAGCGTAAGGTTAACCTACATTCAATGAGCTAACGAGGGATTCACTACCAATTTTTTCACCTAAAAATCAAATTAAAATGCTTTCACTTGATAACAATGAGGAACGGAATAATACTGATGTGATAAAGCTTGCCGCTAATGGCAAAGCTTTTTCAAATACAAATATAACCGTTGTTGCCGAACTGATGAAAAATCAGCAGCACACCTCGCCGCTTAACCCCATCGGACATATTGAAGTAGGACAGGATGACCAGGGATGGCCGATGATTTTCACCATCGGTACTGATAAAAAATTCTACCTGATGAAACCAGACAGTTCTGCACAGGGCGGATACGGAATAATTAATATAAGTGATGGTTTAGGGATTGACCTGGAGGTTGTTACATTTGCCATGACCCAGGACAACAAGGGGGAGATTGCTATCGCGCTTGCTATGGTTAAGAAATCGGGCGGAGATACCGTAATTTTTACTGCTTCGCGTCTTTCAAACAATTTCGCGAAAACCGACTGGGCAAACTTCTCATCGATATCCCGCAAAATTGAAGGCATAGACACCGCGTTTAAAGTTGAGCAAATATTGACTAGCATTAGTGATGGCGGCAAGACGCCGGTGAGCATCGTTGCCGGTAACCTTAAAGGCAACAAATACTATTACCTGCTCGATGGATCAGCCAGGGCCATAAAGTATGAATTTCCGGAAGACGTAAAACAGCACCCCGATAGCCTGAAAGATGTGTCCGTAGGTTATGCGTTTGGCCAAACGGGCATCTTTTTTATTTATAATACCGGCGGGAGCCAAACACTGGCCTGCACCACCATTGCAGAGGCTCACGTTGGATCATTAAGTTTTGATTACAGCCCCGGTAATTACCATTTACCCGAGAAGTTCCGCCATCTTACCTATAACTGTATAACCACACCCACAGGTTCAAAAAATAAAGGAATCTCCATATGCTCTGACATTTTTGTGGGCTCACCAACCGGCGTGTATTGTTTTAAAAATGCCGCTGTGAGTAAATGTGAATTGGTGAGCGATAGCATAAAAGATGTGTATCAATTAACCGTAAGGCAGGATAAAGACAGTATAGTGGTATGGGCATCAGCTGCAGGCAATAAGTTGTATTATATATACGGTAAAAAGGAGAATAAAGGCGAAAAATATGCATGGAATGACCCCGTACTGTTTAAAGAGGATGTACTGCATATTGCGCCAATACGCAATACCGGGCGTAATGGAAACGAGCTATATCTGGTAACTCAGGACAAAAGCATTCAACATTACTGGCAGGATAGTGGTTCCACACTGTGGCGACAGCAGTTAATTAATGCACCCGGCCAAAAAGACGTTATTGAGTTTGACTCCTATACCACTCATTTACATTTCGAAGACGATGAAGGGAAAGCACTGGTGGAGGAAAAGGTAAAGATTACCGCTTCGGAGTGGGTGTATGTAACCATTAATGGCTATATCCACAGCCTTGACCAGGCCAGCGGCGCAGAGGTAAGCACCGACATGATGGGCAACGTTACCATTATCACTGCCACTGAGGATATTGCCTGCCCTATTTATCACCTTACCGCCGACTGGATGGATAAAACACTTAACATTTATCCGAACGGTAAAATAGTCAAAGGGCTGGCAAATATAAAATCTGCAGCTGATTTAAGGAATGCAAAAACAAAAGATGATAAACCGATATTATCTAATGGCAGCTTTGATGATGATACCTTAACAGCAGTGGCGGGCATTATTTCACAACTTACCGGTAAAGGACAGGAGCTGACGAACCGTAACCATAATGTCCCTAATCCTTATATGTTCACAGCGGTGGAAAATAAGGGGGGGCTGCATACCGGAAGGTTTGATATTAACAGCCTGCCCGACAATTTAATGCTGAGTTACGGCGCTTCGGGCACATTAGCATTTGTTGCTGCGCCGGGTGACATTTTTGACGACATTATAAATTTTACCGGTGATTCCCTGCACTACCTGTCAGCGTTTATTGACACATCAATAGCCTTCATAAGGCATGAGTTGGTTATGCTTGAAAACGGGATACAGTTTGTATTGAGAAAAATTGAAGACGATTTGCAGCTTGTGCTGGCTATTGGCGATAAAATAGTCAACATCGTATTGGATACGCCTGGTGCCCTGTTTAAAGCGCTCAGCTGGGTACTGAAACTGATCGGCATCGACCTGGAAAAAATACTGGGATGGTTCGGTAAGTTGCCAGAGCCGGATCGACATTCTGATAGAAAAAATGCCCTACTTTAGAGCAAATTATAAAAAAAATCAATAGCACAGCACCATGACGGCGACAATCATTTTTCAGGTTGGGGATGCAATCAGGAATTAACTTTCTCAGTACGACACGGTCTCGGAAAGGGATTAACGCAGGTGCTGAGTAAATAGCAGGTGATATGCTGCCATGCGGTAAGGCTTGCATCGGAAACCTAAGCAGTTCTTTGCTTATAACAAGAAGTGTCTGGCAGAAGGTATTATATTTTGCTGCGGCTGTTATCAATAGGCTTTAGTAGCGCATGTTATCATCTCTCAATTTAAGATTTACAGTACCCTTATAAAGTAAGAAATTAACTATTCTCCGCATCATCTAAAAACACCAAAATGAAACCAAACACCCGGGCAGCCATAGCGTATATTTCGGGATCGCTAATATCAGGCATAGACAGTTCGGCCGTTTATGATAAGGAGCAACAACGATATATTCAAATAAGCGGGACCATTAATCAAAGGAATGTGAGCGTTTATGATCATGAACAATCTTGTCAAATCACTGGAAAATGCAATGCCGGCATATTAAAACTACATCATTATGGTGACCATCATGGTATTAGTATAAAAATTTTCGGAAACAACTTTGTGGGCCATGACAACGGTAGTGCACATGATTTTTCAGGAAAAGTCAACGGTAACAGCATCTCAATATACGATGACACGATAGAAAAACAATTTGACTTCAGCATATGACCGATCAAAACATCAACATGTTTCCTCAAAACGACAAAAGCTCCTTAAAAAGACGTCTAATAATTGGGGGTAATTTGACAGTTTCTCTCATTTTTCTAAACGTGTAACAGCGCCGAATAAAGCTTCTCCATATAGATAAATATCATCTAAGGATGGAATTTCATAGCGCACTTCTTTTTTTGCTTCATCGGGAATAGTCATATGATTTCGCGATCCTCCTAAATAAAGACGACATATCGTTTTGCGATTGTTATCATCTAGTAATATCGCAAAATAGGATTGCGAATTGCGGTAGTTAATTCTTTTGGAGGTAACATGTTGACGCAGCAAAGATTTTACAATATAGAAACTTTCCAATTCTTCTTCGGTGGGGGCGATGCTTGTTGCCGTTTCTGCAACGATGGTTTCTTCCTGTTTGCCGGCTTCGACAGCATCGATTTGCTTCTCCTGGTTGAGCGCGGATTTCAATCGCTCATTGATGGCATCGCTGATAAACAGATTAAAAGAACGTTTGATGATCGGCCCGAACTGTTCTTTGATCTTTGCGGTGAATGTGCCGTGATATACCTGTTTGGTAAAAAAGGAAATGAATAAATCTGATGGGGTCGCCAGTTCTTTATTCAACAGGTTTTTTAGCTCATTGAGGTATTTCAGTTCACTGGCGGTATTGGTGATGCTATCTACGTCGAAATAGGATTTATGGAACTTCTTCAACTCGGCAACCTCTGTTTCCTTGATCTCGGTAATATTGAACTCGAAAAAAGGCGTACTATCCATTTTGTTCTTTTCCTCCAGGTCGGTATAGAAACGGTAGGCCAGACCATTGGTCAACAGGCCAAACTTAGCTTTGGTGGTATGGAAATAACGGAACAACTGCGAATTGTGCGGATCCAGTTTTTCGAGGTGATGCTTACACTCGATGAGTATGGTGGGTTCACCATCTTTCATGATGGCATAATCCACTTTTTCGCCTTTCTTGATGCCAATATCGGCGATGAATTCGGGATTCACCTCAAAGGGATTAAATACGTCGTAACCCAACACCTGGATGAAAGGCATAATCAGCGCATTCTTGGTCGCCTCTTCTGTCTGAAGCTGCGGCAGCAGTTTCTCGACGCGTGTCGCGAGCTGTAATATTTGATCTTTAAAATCCATGATTATATTTACGGCGTTTGTGTTTAGTTCACCCTGAAATTTTTATCGAGCTGATCCCGCCAGAATTTGTGACTTTTGTCTTTGTATTCACTGGTCTTTATGAATTTTTCGATCTTATTAAACGTAGCTTTCTGAGACCAGGATTTTTTGGTCATATAGCTATTGATAAAGTAGACCATCTCATAAGCTTCTGCCTTATTGAGTAGGGTGCTGTCTGGTTTACCGGTAACCTTCGGATCGTCATTTGGATAAGCAGTTTCTTTGTAACCGCTAAAAGTCAAATTGGATTTGGTAAAATTTGCCATTTTTTTAAATTTTAGTGAACGGGTGATATCAAAAGTAGTGAGTTTCCGTGGGCGTTTTTTACGGGAAACCGTAAAGCAATGAGGTATGCTCAAAAGAATTTGATTAAGCACGACACGCCGGTCAGTGAGTTATTTAATAACCCAATCGATCTTAAGTAATGGCTGAAATTTCAATCTTCCAGAGCAGCGGCATTTTTCATTTTACTGTCCTCGAAAGCGTCGACGATGGTGGTGGTCTTCAATTGGTACACTCTGCTTTGGGATTTGGAACAGACTAGTCTAAAGATTTGGAATAAGATCAGCCATAATTATAAACGATTTAATTATCACCTTTGATGAAATTCCGGATTTTTTGCTTTGTTAAATCAGTTGCATTTAACCGTTCATTAAAAAAATCGGCAGATGCATTTTTTACTTCGATTTTAATAAACCAATCTGTCCATAGCTTTTTAAGTATATCGAAATCACGTGGGGTACCCGGATCTTTAGGTTCCTGTGCACTCACACTGTGTCTAACATTCACCTCCAATACCAATACTTCCAGGTTTCTGAAATGATCAGCACAATCCATAATGGGCATTATTGTTGAAATGGCATCGGCCACGGAGTGTCCAGTTTTTAGCTTATTGAAAACGCGCAAACGTTCCTGATAAGTACCGGTATAAAATGCCGTGCCTGTCGCTTGTTTTGTCTGCGCTTCCAGGTACCCGTCTGTGATAATGATCAGCAGATTCCGGTAATCTGTGAACAGGGTTGGCGTTCTGATATTTCTGCTCAGGTCGTGATTAAAATAACTCCAATAATCCGCACCTTGCGGATTTTGCCGCGCCAAATCATAAAGCTCGGCTATCTTGTTTTGAAATTGGCCGCCTTTTTTTGTGAAATACAATTTGTTGCTTTTATCCCTGAAGCTTGATAAATCAAATACCAGGTCGTCTGCTATTGACCTGAACTGACCCTGGGCCTGATTGCCGCCGGCCACATCAACCAGCAGGCGGTCGTTGGAATTCATTTTCAGTCGCGTTGCCGCTTCAAATGACCGCCATATCTCATTCAATAGTGTCGTATCATTTTTGATTTGGCCGGGGTTATTTGTCTCATCATTGATGCGTCCGGACAAATCTGGCACAATGATTAAATTGAGACTTTGCGGCGGCTTTGATAACCATTTCAAGCATGCTTCGGTTTGCTGTGCTGAAAGATGAAATGAAGAAAGTTTGGCCCGCACTTCATTCAGATACTCATCATCTGTTGTAAGGCTCGCTTTATTCTTCTCCCAACATGAACGGACCTCTTCCACGCAGCTAGCATTTTGGAGATCGTCAATGGCCCGGCTTTCTGTGGAAGGTTTGATTAACAAGTAAATGAATAGGCCAAATACCACCAGAAAGCCTGCCAGCAGGTATAAGGGCTTGTAATTACGTTTTTTAGGTTTTTTTTTATAGTTTTCCATCAGTTAGTGTTCTTTGCTTAGACTCAGTATTTTGATATCCAACCATTCTTTCTGCTTCTCTCTGGCCTCAAGCGATCTTTTGTTGGCATCGACCGGGTACATCATGTTTGTATAAGAGAACCACCCCATCATAAATTCACCTATGGAGCTTTGCAGTAGTGATATATTGATGGGTACCACACCGTTTTCATAACCGATAACATCTTTTTCTTTATCCGATAGTTCGTTTTCGATAATGGCAAGCTGCCCTTTGAACTCATTTATCCTGGCTTGATGTTCAGCTAGTGTTTGCCGTTGGTCAAAAATTTTACGGTCCATGTTTTCGAGGCGGATCTCCAATGCTTTATCCGGTTGCATTTCATAGTGCTTGTGTAAAACATAATGCAGCAGCGCTCCCCAGATCAGATACACGACAAAGCCCAAGACAAGTACCAGGTAAAAATTGATCTCCGAAAACACCATGTGGAACTGCCACTGGTCTGCTGTTAAATCAGCATTAAATTCATTATTGTGCACGCCTTGTGCAATCTTGTAACCTATGATGGCGTCGGCGATCAAAGTAAAAACCAACAGACACATAATGAACAGATATTTTCGTTTTGACAAGGCGTCATGTATTAAAAAGCCCATTCCTAAAAATATAACCGGGAACAATACGATCAATGCGATTACGCCTCCTCCTTTGTTTTTCGCTTCTGCGAAGACGTTGGGATTGATAAATCCCAGGCTGCCCTGTTTGACGCCGTAAAAAGCGGAGTAGCCGGAAGAAGAGTAGAAGACGAACAGATAAAAAGTCAGTAAGATGGTGATAAAAAGACCAATAACGAAAGGTAAATAATCGGCTGCTGGTGCTTCGGTATCTTTTAAGGTTACCTTTTCTATTTCCAGTCGCTCTATCCTGTCTTCGGTTGCATCTTTCAGCTGACCAACAGATAATAATTCAACGTTGACGCCCTCTTTTTGATTTCTTTTCTGCAATATCTCCTCGCGTAGCTTTTTTATTCTTTGTTTGATACCATCTTCATCCAGCTTTTGTTCATTCAGAAAGCGCTCATAAATATTGTCCAGTGAGCTATCGAGATTACCTGCGTTGGCATTCATATTTCTTGCGGCGACCTTGCCGTAGTGCTGGTAGGTTATTTTCCAACCCTGGTTATTGGGATTGGGGATATTTTCTGCATTGTTATCGAATGGTTGTTCAGGCGGTTGATCCATTTTATTAAATTGTGATAAGATTTAGATTTTTGAAAGTGTATTATCAAGATTTAGGGTTATTAGGTGATCTTTCTGGCATAGTTTTCCCTCACGTTTCGTTGAATAAAGCTGCAGAGCCCGCAACCAGCTATCGCAAGAGATTTCATGGTTTCAATATTGCCTGCCCCTGCACTAGAATAGGTGTATTCATACAAACTTCCTGAAGTAAACTCTACCCATATAGAATCGCTTCCGATTTGGTAAGCGGAAACTCCTGAGTCTCCGCTTAGATTGGCGTATATTTCCATAGCTGATATGGTTCTTGTTACAGCCAATCATAATTAATCAAATGTGCCAGATTGTCTGACACTCTATTGTCTGGGTATGATCTTAAAAAAGATGCTGATACAACTTCAACTTTTTCACCATCCTTCCAATAAGAAGTTTGATAGTTCCAAATCCAGGTTACTGCCTGATTGAATGGACCGATTAGCAGTCTGACCGCATCAGCTTTTGTAGTCTTTACACCTTCGCTAATAGAGTTGGGGCTTACCGTATGAAGTGCGTAGTGGGTAATCACACCACCTGTTTTCCATACGCCGGATATTTTATATTGCGCCATTCTTTTAAGTATTAAATTGTTTTAATACTCAAAATTACACGGGCCTAAGGCCAAATTTTTACGGGAAACCGTAAAGCGCCAGGCTATTTAAAAATCAGAAAAGATATTGATTGAATATTCCTGTCTTTGGTTCGGGTACCAACGGATTTGCTAAAATTTTAAATTTCGACCCGCTATTAATGCTTAACAGCAGATCGAAATTTATATTAAACGGAGAGCTAAATCCTTGTCATTTCTTTGGCTTAGGTTCGTGAGGTTTCAGATCGGGATATTTTGGCTGGTCAACCCGTCTTCTTCTGTCATCTGAGCCGTCATCTTTTTTGGGTTTCGGGCCAGGTTTAATTGCTTGAATTTTTTCCATCATAATGAAAGTTTTAGTTTTGAAATTTGTGTTAAAGATCTGAATTTGTATAAATCTAGTAGTAATAATTCTAGCTACTTACGGTTTTACATAATAAGGCGCACCAGTTCGCACCGGTTTTAAAGCTATCTATTATACGTCTTTTCCTTTTTAATAGAGGAAAAGACTATTTATTCGATGTGGTTAGGAATTCTTTGATGCCACCAATCGAACTCAAAACGCCGGTTGCTTCAAATGGCATATAGATGACTTTGTTGTCTTTACCAGAAACCATTTCTCCGAGCGTATCAATATAACGCACGGCGAGTAGGTAATTAACGGGATCACTTTTGGTCGAGCCAATTGCCTGTGTAATTTTTTGTATAGCCTCTGCTTCGCCCTGAGCTGTTCTGATTCTTGCCTGAGCCTCGCCTTCAGCTCTTAATATTAAAGATTGCTTGTCCCCTTCAGCGCTATTAATTGTTGCCGCTTTCAAGCCTTCAGATTGTAAAATCTGTGATTGTTTTTCGCCTTCCGCCTCTAATACTTTGGCACGTTTATCCCTTTCGGCACGCATTTGTTTTTCCATCGCTGCTCTGATTTCTTGGGGCGGATTTATATCCTGTAATTCAACCCTATTGACTTTTACACCCCACTTATGACCAGCCTCGTCCAGGACGGTCCTTAATTTCCCATTGATGGTATCTCTTGATGTTAATGTCTGGTCTAAATCCATTTCACCAATTACATTTCTTAAAGTTGTTTGCGTGAGCTTTTCGATCGCGTCCGGCAGATTAGAAATTTCATAAACTACTTTTACAGGATCAACAATTTGAAAATAAATGATGGCATTAATTTCGGTGCCAACATTATCTTTCGTGATCACGTTTTGTTTAGGGAATTCATAAACAGTTTCCCTGAGATCAAGCTTGGTAATCGGCCTGTTCGTGATGATACTTTTACCTGACAAGTTGATGTCCTGTTTAACAAAACGCCAAATTATTTCTCGCGGCCTGTCAAAAATTGGCCAAATGATATTGATTCCGGATGGTAAAGTTCGGTTGTATCGGCCAAGCCTTTCAATAACCATTGTTTCCGATTGCTGTACGATTTTAAATCCCAGCGCTGCAAAGACAATTACAAAAATTGCAATTAATCCTAAAATTATTGTGATACCCATGGTTTAAGTTTTTTTATGAAGTTTTACGATTAGTGTTGTGCTGTTTACTTTTAGTATTTCGACATTTTGGCCTTCGTCAATTAACGTTTCATCCGCGGTGACCGCTTTCCAGTTATCTCCTTCAACCATCACGCGGCCTTGATTTTTCGAATGATCGATGGCTACGACTACTTTTCCGATTTTTCCAACTAAAGCATAAACATTCGTTTCAAAGTTGCGGTTGCTCCTATGAGCGTATTTAATCATCAAGGGTCTTGCAAAAATGAAGCTTAAGATGGTGCCTAATGAAAACGAAAACAATTGAATCTTTAAATGATATCCAAGAAATGCGAATACGGCAGATAAAATACAACCGAGTGCAAATGAAGCCGCTAAAAAAGTCGGAAAAAAAGCTTCCACTATCAAAAGTAGTATAGTGATTATCAACCAAATTTCCCAAAAAGAGACGTTATGCATTTTAATGATTGTGACGGTTAATTTAAATTTAACGATTTTTTTTAATGCTATGATAATAAGGTAATTAACTTAAATAATAAACTGATTTTTAAAATCCAACTCTTTCTACCAATAAGATTGTCAGGGAGTGGCTGTTGTATTTGACCGCTAATCCCGGACTAGTTTCTGCTTTCAGTGAAGTTGCAGTAAGAACGAACAAAAAAACAGCAAAACTTTTGAATAGGATTTCATGCGTTAAAGTGATAAGGTTTAGATATAAGTATATGGTTAGCCAATATGAATGATCGCTTCGTTTAAAGCATTTACAATTTGCAGAATATAGTTCCTGTCTTTGGACACGATACTGTTGACTTCCCCGGCGTTGGTACTGATCCTTACGGCAAAGTCGTTTTTTGTGAAGAACAAGATAAGTGCTCCAAACAACAATAGTCCAATTCCGTAAAGACGCACTTCATCCGAAAAAAGCAGCAGGATGCCTATGGTAATAATTATAGCGGGCAGCCTCCGGCTTTTTACAATTTCAAAAAGGTGTACTGAGGAGATGTTTCGCATCGCATAGGTTTTTGAATGCGTGATGTACCTGGTTTGAGTAACTTTTATCTGGCCGTCCTGATAAAACATGATTTCTTTTTGCGCGAGATTTTCCATCATTGTTGCTGTTGTTTTGACTTACTCAAAAATAGCGAGGCAACAGATCAAGTCTTTACGGGAAACCGTAAAGCAGAAACTATTTCAAAAAGATTTAGAAAGGAGAGTGATCAGATAATACCCATGTCTTTGCAGAAAACGACGAGTTGTTCGTTTTTTGAAAAATCCAGTGTTTCCTTGATCAGGTTAAGCCGTTTTTCAACGCTGCTCAGCCCGGATGGTTTGATATTGTTTTGCTGCAAGTAGGCAGGGATATCTTTTTGCAGCATGCCGCGGGAAAGCTGGGTGATAATAGTGATGTCAAACTCGGTGAAAGTATGTGTGTTTTTCTTTTTGACCGTTTGCCGGAGATGTGCCGGGTAATACAGTTTGTTTTTATAAATAGCTTCTATGGCCATTTTAAGTTCCTGTGCGTCGTGGCGTGCTTTACGGACATAGCCGTTGACCCCCAATTCATTAAACAACTCATCAATGGTTGCCGCGCGGTTGTCCGCGGAAAATACAAGGACTTTTAAGCCTGGTTGCAACTGCCTGGCGGCGGTAATAAGCGCGGTGCCTCCTGAGAGTGCTTGTTCCTGGTAATCGGCTTCAAATGAAAGATCGGTAATCAGGAGCTCATAAGGCTGCGTAT
>JABDEQ010000026.1 GCA_013286985.1 Bacteroidota bacterium
ATATCCTGAACTGGCGGCAGTCGGCGGATGCGGAAACCATACAGATAGCCTTGCCGATGCAAAATATTATACGCAGGACGATATTAAAGAAATTGTTGCCTACGCAAACGAACGCTTTATAACCGTAGTCCCCGAAATTGATATGCCGGGCCATGCAACAGCAGCAAACAGGGCCTATCCCGAATTTAGCGGCGGTATTACACCTAAATATCCCAATTTTACTTTCGACCCGGCTAATGAAAATGTTTATACTTTTTTGGGCGATGTATTAAAGGAAGTGAACGGCCTGTTTTCCGGAAATATGATTCATTTGGGGGGCGATGAGGTGTCGTACGGGATACAGGCATGGGCGGGTCGTCCGGCTATTACGGCAATGCTCACCAAAAATAACTTTACCTCGTTAACAGATCTGGAACATTACTTTTTTAAACGAATGGCCGATACCGTTTTTAAACTGGATGACAAAGTATTGTGCTGGGATGAAGCCGCAGAAACTGATTTACCTGCCGGTAAAACTATTGTTTTTTGGTGGAGGCAAAATGTGCCGGCAAGTTTGCAACTGGCATTGCAAAAAAAATACCAGGTGATACTTTGCCCCAGGCTGCCTTTATATTTTGACTTTGTGCAGGATAAAGAACATGTCTCCGGCAGAAAATGGAATGGCAGCTTCAACAGCGAAAGTGAGGTTTACAATTTCCCCGATAAACAAATGCCGGCCGAGGTACTGAAATCAACTCAGGTGCTAGGTATTCAGGCTAATTTATGGACAGAAACCGTAGGATCCGAAAAGCGACTGGATTTTATGATATTTCCACGTATTGCGGCCCTGGCCGAAGCTGCCTGGACAGATTCTGTATCAAAAAATGAAACTTCATTTAACGACCGGCTAAAAACAAATTTCACTTTGTATGATAAGGCTGGAATTTATTATTACAACCCGTTTGGCCCATCGGCACATCCTGAAGCAATTGACTTTGCACCGCATATTATTGTGCCGCATGTAAAAGAAAAGCACGGTAAACATGGGCATAAGCGGGGAAGTCACCATCATTCTTCAGGTAGCCGGGAAGAACATCATCATTCAAAGGGTAGGAAGCGGCATAATGGGTAGGGGTAGTGTGAATTAGAATGAAGCTCTTAATTGTTAAAAAGAATGTCATGCTGAATTTATTTCAGCACCCCGCTTGCTATGTGTTCACCTGGCAGGTCTACACTAAGCAAGTCTACACCAAGCAGGCTGTTTGTCCTGTGGGGTGCCGAAACAAGTTCGGCATGACCTAATGTTTGTTGTATAGTAAATTTACCCCTATGGAAAAGGGGGCGCTTTTCCATCTTTCATCCTATAAAGTTATCTTTGTAGCATGAGTACTATCCTGATCAAATCCGCTACCATTGTTAACGAAAATAAGCAGTTTGTTGCTGATGTATTGGTGAAAAATGGTTTTATTGAGCGCATCGACCAGCATATTGATGCGCGGGCCGATAAAGAGATTAATGCAGAAGGTTTATATCTTTTGCCGGGTTGTATTGACGATCAGGTACATTTCCGCGAACCGGGTTTAACTCATAAGGCTAATATTTATACCGAATCAAGAGCGGCGGTAGCTGGCGGCATTACCTCTTTTATGGAGATGCCCAATACAGTGCCTAATACCCTTACGCAGCAACTGCTGGAAGATAAATACCGGATTGGTGCCCAAACATCACTGGCGAACTATTCTTTTTTTATGGGTGCATCTAACGATAACCTGGATGAAGTTTTAAAAACTGATATTAAAAATGTTTGCGGCATTAAAGTGTTTATGGGCTCATCAACCGGCAACATGCTGGTAGATAACCCAAATACGCTCGAAAATATTTTTGCACAGTCGCCCATGCTAGTGGCCACACATTGCGAAGACGAAGCTACAATAAGGAAAAACCTGGAGCATTATAAGCAATTATACGGGGAGGATATCCCGGTGACTATGCATCCGATAATCAGGAGTGAAGAAGCTTGCTACCTGTCATCATCAATGGCGGTTGAGCTGGCCAAAAAACATGACACCAGGCTGCATATTCTGCATATATCTACCGAAAAAGAAACCCATTTGTTTGATAATACCATCCCATTGAAAGATAAAAAAATTACTGCTGAGGCCTGTGTGCACCATCTTTGGTTTACCGACAAGGATTACGAAACAAAAGGCAACCTGATAAAATGGAACCCCGCCGTAAAAACAGAGCACGACAGGGACGGTATACTGAAAGCTGTTTTAGAAGGCCGGATTGATGTTATTGCTACAGATCATGCCCCGCATACCATCGAAGAAAAAGCACAATCCTACTTGAAAGCGCCATCCGGTGGTCCGTTAGTGCAGCATGCATTACCTGCAATATTGGAACTGCATCATCAGGGTAAGATCAGCCTGGAGCAAATTGCCGAAAAAATGGCGCATAATGTGGCTACCTGTTTCCAGATAGAAAAACGTGGCTTTATCCGCGAAGGGTATTGGGCCGATTTAGCTTTGGTAAATTTAAATTCGCCATGGCAGGTTAGCACCGACAATATTTTATACAAATGCAAATGGAGCCCGTTTGAAGGAACTACTTTTAATTCAAAAATTGTTTGCACCATCGTCTCAGGCAACATTGCCTGGAATAATGGAAATTTGATTGAAGGAACTTCAGGAAAAAGATTGTCTTTTAACCGGTAAATTATTGTTATTGATAATCAGTTAGTTAATGTGTTCACGGTGTTCATCGCGTTCATGCACTCAAAAATGAACATCACAAACATTATCAGTTTACCGCCAGATAAATTTTAGCTTTGGTTTCCTGGAAGCTTTCAGCCTCATCGGTATTATACAGATCAAAATCTGCTGTGTATTTACGGCCGCATGCATTTTTCCAGATCTGTTGCCAGGCCTCGCCAACGTTGTCAGGAAACCTGCCTTCCAGGTGATAAGCATTGTAACAACCGGCCGGGATACTAACACTGGTAAAGCCGTCGGGGATTTTATCAAGTGCAATTACCCTGCAGCCCAATATAGCGGTATATGGCCCGGTGTGATCAGTTTCATAGTCGGTATAAACGCTGTAAATATCATCTGATACGCGGCTGGCAATCTGATTCATCACATCATTATCCATAAACTTTGTCCAAAGCTCACTAATATCCTTTTGCGATTGGCCGTTTTGATTAGTGGTACGCACCGCTATCCCCACCACATCAAAGCAGCTTAAGTTTGTAATTTCAATTTTAGCAATCATAACTACAGTGTTTTAAGTAATTCTTTTAATCCGTCAAAAATCATCTGCCAGTTTTGCTCGGAGTGCTCTAACGCCTGTTGGCTTTTTACGTTGTCCTGTGTAATGGTCAGTGTAGTAACGTCATTTAGCTCCGATAATTCGTAGGTAACATCGGCGTAATTTTCAGGTATATCTTCGGTACCTGCCATACTGCTCCAATAATTGTACTTTAATAATTTAGGGGGCTCGATTTTCAGTATGGTGCCGCCATCAACATAAGTTTTTCCTTCCCATTCGCCGCTAAAGGTTATCCGGCTTCCCTTTTTAAAATCCGATTTTAAATCAGTTCCAAAAAAGTATTGTTTTACCAAAGCCGGGTCGGTTATACCATGCCAAACTTTAGCTATGGGTTCATCAAAAGTTATGATTGTTTTTAAAGTTAGTGTTTCCATTTTATGGTGAGATTAAGTTAGCATGTTAGTTGAGTTGATTAAATAAAACCTTAGGTAATCATTTTCGTTACACCCATGGTATTAAATCAATAAAATCTTTGGTCATTTTATGCTGATAGATATGCCCATCAGGCACATGGCCTATTGCTGTAAAAGCCTGGCATGGTTCATTGCTATTATAGTTTTGCTTTGGCGGATGACAGATAGTCTCATCATTTACAGCCATGCGTTTTAACCGGCCTTGTTTGCCATGATTTGCCTGCATAGAGCTTCCGGACACGTCCTTAGCTATATGATCTTTTGATACTACTATCCCGTATTTCATGTTGGTAATTGTTTACACAAATTAACAACCGGGTATTGACAACCCTATGTCAGTAGGAATTGGTGAACTGAAGATTTTTTTGAGTAATTGCTGCAACTATATTTCCTACGCGTTCTTTTAAACTATCGGGGCTAATAATTTCAGCTTTATCACCAAACATCATAAACCAGCGTGCAAATCCATCTAACGACATCGTTAAAAACGTCATTTCAACCTCATTGCCTATTGTTTTTTCAGATATAAAGCCGCTATAATATTTTTGATATTCCAGGCGGGGGTAAATTGATTTCTCCACTCTTATTACCACCATATCGAGTTCCTGTTCTTTAGCGGTTTGATCAATATAGGCTTTTAGCGTTGGGTGTTTATTGTCGAAAACTTTCTCCGTAATTTGGATGCACTTTATCCTGTCAACCCTGAAATCGCGGTAATCGTTCCGCATCCGGCAAAATGCTATCAGGTGCCAGTAGCCTTCTTTAAAAAATATGCCTACTGGTTCAATATCTCTTTTGGTATGCTCCTGGCTATGGTGTGCAAAATAATCGAGGGTAATTACATTTCTGCGGGCAATGCCGTTTAGCAGCGTTTGTATATGGTCCTTATTATCAACATTGAGCTGGCTGTGGCTTTTGAACACTTCAATTTTGCTGTCCATCTCTTCCAGCAAATTCTTTTCGGCTGTTTTTAAAATCGCCCTGATCTTGTACATCGCCGACTTATGGTGCTCCATAGTGGAGCTGTCTGTAAGTTTTTCAACAAACTTTTCGGCGGTTAAAAAGGCGGTCGCTTCTTCGCGGGTAAACATCACCGGGGGCAGGCGGTAACCATCCATAATTGAATAGCCAACCCCAGCTTCGCCAATAATGGGGATGCCCGCTTCTTCCAGCGTTTTCACATCGCGGTAAACTGTACGCAGGCTTATATTAAAGCGCTCGGCAATGTCACTCGCTTTAACCACCCTGCGCGATTGTAGTTGGATCAGTATAGCCGAAACTCTGTCAATACGGTTCATAGCAAGCAAATTACAGAAAAAATGACGTTTTTTGCTTTAATTTTTTTAATTTGCTCTTAATGAACACAGAAGATAATATCATCACATTTGAATCTTACTATGATCCCATGCTGGCTCATATTGTCCGTACGCGGTTGGAGGCAAATGGTATTCTGTGCTTTATCGCCGATGAAAATACTATCGGCGCCAATCCGCTTTATAATCAGGCTGTGGGTGGTGTTAAGCTTAAAATTTTCGAGCGCGACCTACAAAAATGTAAAGATATTCTGGCTTCTGAAGGCGACCTGCATGAGCAGGATCATTATGGCATTGATAACGAAAGTAATACTTATGTGGTGTGCCCTTATTGCGCCTCAAACAATGTTAGCAATATAGCGCCCGAAGAGAGCAAAGAGCAGTGGTCTGATTTTTTGAACTCCATTGTTAACCTGGTTAATCCGCTACACAAACAAAATAACTGGCATTGCAACAATTGCCAGGGCGACTTTGAATAATTAAGGGGTGTAGAGTGTATAAAAATGTATTAATAAGGATACAAAAAGTCAACTTTGCAAAGCTAATTTCTATATTAGCAAGATGTATAATCGCCGTAAGTTCATAAAAATTTCTGCAGCCGGGGCGTCACTGGCAGCCCTGTCCCAATCAGCCATCGCAAAGGCTTCTTTTTTGGGTGAGGCAGATGGTTTTCCAATAGTTATTTCAACCTGGGATTTTGGTATCGCAGCCAATAAAGAGGCATGGAAAACGCTGTCGGCAGGTGGCAGGGCACTGGACGCTGTTGAAGCTGGTGTGAAAATACCCGAAGCAGATATGAAAAATCACACAGTGGGTCGTGCAGGTTATCCCGATCGCGACGGGCATGTTACCCTTGATGCCTGTATAATGGACGAATTTGGCAACTGCGGCTCAGTAGCCGCTATGGAAGATATAGCGCATCCAATTTCTGTTGCGCGTTTGGTAATGGAAAAAACTCCGCACGTAATGCTGGTGGGCGATGGCGCCAGCCAGTTTGCAGTTGAACAAGGTTTTAAAAGAGAAAAATTGCTTACCCCAGAGTCTGAAGCGGCCTGGAAAGAATGGCTCAAAACGGCCAAATATTCACCGGTAATGAATATTGAAAACAAACAGCATGCACCCGGAAATCAATATAATCATGATACTATCGGCATGCTGGCGCTGGATGCAAAAGGAAATATTTCGGGTGCTTGCACCACCAGCGGCATGGCTTTTAAAATGCATGGCCGCGTGGGCGATAGTCCAATTATAGGTGCGGGTTTATATGTAGATAACGAAGTTGGTGGTGCAACCTCTACCGGCGTTGGTGAGGAAGTTATCCGTAATGTGGGCAGTTTTTTGGTGGTTGAGCTGATGCGTCAGGGTTATTCGCCGGAAGATGCCTGCAAAGAGGCTGTAAGGCGAATTATCAAAAAGAAACCAGATACTGCAAAAGAAATACAGGTGGGCTTTTTAGCCATCAATAAAAAAGGCGAATACGGCGCTTATGCTATACAAAAGGGATTTTCTTTTGCGGTTTGCAATGCGCAGCAACAGGATCTGCTTATTCCCGGAAAAAGTTTTTATTGAAATTGACAGTTATACTGATCCGTGTTAAAACTGATATCAAATAATATTGTTACAACCATCAACAAATTATTCACCATATGAAGCCAGAGGTATCACTTGAAGTTTGTGCCAATTCGGTAACATCGGCATTGGCTGCTCAGGATGGCGGTGCCGTGCGTGTTGAGCTTTGTGAAAATTTGTATGAAGGCGGCACCACTCCGTCGTATGGTGAAATAGCCTTAGCCCGGAAACTGCTTCATATTAAATTGTATGTGTTGATACGGCCAAGGGGAGGGGATTTTTTATACAGCGATCTGGAATTTGAGGTGATGCTTGCCGATGTGAAGTATTGCATTGAAGCAGGTTGCGACGGAATTGTTATTGGTATTTTGAATCCCGATGGGACAATTGATAAAGCGCGCTGTGCCGAATTGGTAAAGCTCGCGAAACGGGCAGGCCTGGGCATAACTTTTCATAGGGCTTTTGATATGTGTGCGGATATATTTCAGGCGATGGAAGATGTTATTGAATTAGGCTGTGAGCGCATCCTAACTTCAGGAGGTAAGAGCATGGCCATGGAAGGTGCTAACACCATAGCACACCTGGTTGAAAAGGCCGCAGGCCGTATAAAAATTATGCCCGGAAGCGGTGTTTCTGAAAAGAACGTGCACGATCTGGTCAATTTTACAAAGGTTGATGAAGTACACAGCTCGGCAAGGATACGCGTGCCCAGCAAAATGAACTATAAGAACGATCATATTTTGATGGGAAGTGACTATTCTGACGAATATACCATTGATGTAACCGGCGTTGAACGGGTAAAGGAGATTTTGAAAATGGCCAATTTATAATTTGGCTGTTTTATTTTTCGGCGACAACAAAAAGGTAATCTCCCATTTCATTTTCATATCCAGCTTTTACACTTTCAAATTTACCGCTGTTAATATCTGCTTTTAGTTCCGAAAGGCCCGCGGCAACTTCTTCGCTATTGGCTAAAGCAGCAAATGATGAAATGCCCGCTCTTATTTTCTCATCCAAATACAACATAGGGTTAAGTTTGCCTGCATACAGGAAATAATCCTGCAAATCCTCTTTTATAAAATACTTTTCCTTAATAATATTTTTAAAGCCTGCATTTACCAGTTCGGTTTCAATGGCCTCCAGCCCAGGCATTTGGTTTATTGACGATTGCAGCATATTAGGGAAATAATGATTTAACCAGTATCCCTGCATTTGTTTGGGTGTTGCGGTAAAGAGTACAAATTTTCCGTCCGTTTCAGTTACTCTATAAATTTCTTTAAGGGCCAGGCCGATATTCTTCCAGTGGTGAATAGTGAGGGTGGCCATTGCACCATTAAAGGCATTATCTCCCGCCGGAATTTGCTCTGCCGTCCCTGTCAACCAATTAATGTGTTTATCAATACTCCGGGCTACATCAAGCATCATTTCAGAAGGTTCAACACCTGTGAAATTAAGGCCAAGGTTTGATAAGGCTATGGTGTAGTTTCCAGTTCCGCAGCCAATATCAAGATAATGCTTGCCGGTTTGCGGTTGTAAAAAATGTAATAAGCGGCTGGTTAAATAAGAATCCGCTTTGCGCGTTAAATTGTATCCCTTACCAATAGTGTTATAAGCTGTTTCCATTTATGCCGAAATTGCGTAATTTTATTTTCATCCCGATCAGGAGATATTTTGAAATGAATATACCCTGATCATCCGTTTTAAAAAAAGATACCAACAGCATAAATTTACTATTTACAGGGAAATTATTTATGTATAAAGCAGTTTATTTAAGCCCAATGATTCCGTCGTATAACATACCGGAAACTTCCCTTTTTTTTATTGAGCTTTTTAGTTTTACTCCTTTTTTGAATGATGATAATTATGCGGTTTTGTTTAAAGATCATCTATCCATCCATATTTTAAAAGCGGGCACTGATATTGGTGAAATGGAGTTTTACCTGGAAGTGGATAAACTTGACAAATTATGGGAATCTATAAAGGATAAACTCACCGACATAAAAGCAAGGCCTCCATTTGACCGCGAATACGGCATGCGCGAATTTCATATTATTATTCCGCACACCAAAACGCTGATGTTTGTTGGACAGCCAATTAAGAGCCAGGATTAAGCTTGCTGTAAAACGGATAAAATATTACCCGCCGGATCTTTAAACCAGGCAATGTCAGGGCCGTTTCCGTTTCCTTTTAAAATTCCTTTTGCATTGGTTTTTATCGGCTCGCCATATTGCTCAAATGTGATACCCAGCTTAATCAGTTCATCAACTGCTTGCTCCACATCAGGTACCGGAAAGTTAAGGATGGTAAAAGTGGCCGGTTGATGATTAGGCTTCGGATAAATAATAACATCATTGCCGCCTTTAAAATGTAAGGTTAAAATGCCCATTGCATTTTCAGAAACCTCTATCCCCAGTTTATCGCCATAAAACTCTTTTGCTTTTTGAATATCATTAGCCGAAAAACCGCTAAATGCTTTTGTGTTTTTAAACATAACTTTATTATTTATGGTTGCTAAATTGATTTAAATGAAAAGGTAAGCTCCGGTTAGCTTTTATTATTGGCACTTATCTTCCTCACATTAACGTACGCTAACTTACCATGTTTAGCCTAAAGTAACAGGGGGTAAACGCGCCGTTTTTATATACATATCACGACAAATAATTCAGATAAATGTTCACTAAATGAACCAAAATGTTTACTTTAAATTAACCTGCAATAAGTTATTTTGTTCATTAATAAACAATTAACTGTCAACAAAAAACGTTTTGGTGATAGATGGTTTTATTATCCTACCTTTATAGCATCAAATGGAAGAGAGACAATATTTAACTACCTGGAAAAGGTACCTGCCCGTTATCCGGTTACACTTAAAGAAAAGTTTAAATGAAGAACAACAATTTAAGCTTAATATTCAGGATTTCGAGTCTGCCGGCGACCGGGGTAAATCAGGCTATATCTTTAGTATAACTATAGAAAACGGCAAGGTGATAAATAACGTTGGCGGCTCAGCAGTAGCACGCGATCTTTTTGAAGTATTGAAGTCTGATGAGGCTGTAAAGGCCATTTTGCAGGATAAAAATGTAAAGATCAGTGTTGGTAAAGCATTTATGCTCACCATAAAAACCACCTATATTTCTGCCTACAGGTAATTGTTAAGCTACCATTACTTATTCATAAATTTTCAAACCTTTTGGTGTCCTGATAGTTTAGCAATAAACATTATTTATGGACACCAACCGCTTATCAGACACGCTGGCAAAAGCATTGAACCGGCAAATGACTAATGAGGCTCATAATGCCCAAATATACCTGGCATATGCAGCATGGGCAAGCAGCAAAGGCTATGATGGTATTGCCAATTTTATGTTCCGCCACTCCAGCGAAGAACGAAATCACATGATGAAATTCCTGGAGTATATTTTAAAGCGCGGAGCCACTGTTACCGTTGCAGAAATACCTCATCCCGGTCCGGACCCATCAAATGTTAATGACTGCTTTGAAAAGGTGTTTCAATCTGAAGTTGAAAATACCCAATCTATTTATGATATTGTAAACCTGAGCTTTGAAGAAAAAGACTGGGCCACCTGGAATTTTATGCAATGGTTTGTGAAAGAACAAACAGAAGAGGAAACCATGGCGCTTGACTTATTGGCTAAAATAAAGATAGCAGGAGGTGCAAAAGCCAATAATGATGCACTTTATGTGCTGGATAATGATATGGGTAAAACGCCTGATGATGCTACGCTGGCCCAGGATACCAGTGTGCAAAACCCTTAACATTGATAAAATAGATTAGTTAAAACACTGGCTAAAAGCTACCAGTACTTTTAAAAATACTTCACGGTCAACACCATGCGCTGCCGGATGTTCTGGCTTCATGGGGATGCCACTTTTGTAACGAACGGGAAATAGAGCAACAAAATCGCGGATGGAAATTTCATAACGTAGCCAGGGGTCGCCGCGGTGTATTTCTTCCAGCCGCATCTCAAAAAGCGGTACGCTTAAGGGATCGTTTTTCATCGGCGCAAAAGTAAACAAAAAGCCTGTTATTGGCTTATCAGCGTAATAAAACTGGTGGCTGATATTTTGAATTCAGCTTAATTATTACAATTAAATAATTGGCACGTATTATGTGGTAATTATTTAGTAATACTATTGAAATCAGGAAGGTTATGAAAGTACTTCATGAACATCATATAAATGATCAGGCTATAAAACAGGCTCTGTTTTGGGTAATGGTTATTTTGTGTTTGATTGTGGCGCTGTCTGCAGGGATGATGATTATCAATTGGAGTTTAAATACCCATATATAATTTACCGGTATAAGCAGCCTGTGCCTTTTATAAATAAACATTTACCATTTGCCGCCATGATTTGGCGCGATGCATCTCCTTATCCCATTCATGCAGTGTTGATTTAGCCCCTTTTTCGAGCAAGAGTTGTTGCATTAACAGGTTGGTTTCATATAAAACATCATCCTTGCCTATCACCAAAACAATATCCAATTCCCTTATCTGTTTCAGCGTGTAATCGTCTGTTAAATTTTTGATGTATTGCAATGGCATATTAAAGTAAATGTTTTCGTCCCAATAGCCGTTAAACAAGTCGTTGTAATGACCAATATTGGCGGTAAGATCATACCTGCCACTCATAGAAACCACTTTATTAAATAAAGCCGGATATTTTAACGCAAAATTCAGTGCATGATAGCCGCCTAAGCTACAGCCTGCGGCGATCATGAATGCACCGGGATTTTTTTGGTGAATAAACGGAATTACCTCGTCAATAATATAATGCTCGTATTGAATATGAGCCAGTATTCTTTGCGATGGATGCAAATGTTGGTTATAAAAGCTTTGCGCATCATAACTATCAACACAAAATACCTGTATGTAACCCTTTTCAATCTTGTCACGCAAAACGTCAATTACTTTCCAATTCTCGTAGTCGTAAAACCGGCCCATTCGCGGCGGAAAAAAAAGGATGGAAGCACCTGCGTTACCAAACACAAGTATCTCCATATCTTTCTGAAGCGCAGGGCTATACCAGCTTACATATTCACGTTCCATGTTAATGAGTGCAAGATGGTTGGATTAAATGTAGTTTAGGTTAATTCAGTATGAAAGTTCTCCAAAAGTTTTGATGAAACAATTTCTTTCCAAAGTGAATAGCCGATGCTACTTAAATGAAGGCCATCATTTTCAAAGTATTCTTTGGCCGGATACCCGTTTTTATCTAGCATACTGTTAAATATATTAATAAATTTCCAGTTGGCATCCATCCGGATAATTTCATTTTCAATAATGCTGTTGGTATATTTTAAATTGTCCACTATTTTCCAGCGCGCAACACTAGGTTTAACCGATATAAAAAAGCAGGGAATTTCACCAAACCGGTTATGAATATTTTGAACCAGTTGCTGAAAGAAAATAAAAACCTCTTCGGGGTGCCGGCCATCGCCAAGGTCGTTGTCTCCGGCATAAACCACTATTGATTTTGGCTCATAAGGCGCCACTATGCGGTCAAAAAACCAGGTGCATGCTGCCAGGGTTGATCCGCCGAAACCTAAATTAACAGGGTCAAGGGCCTTGAAATCTTCTTTCAGCGTATTCCATAACCTTATGGACGAGCTGCCATAAAATAGGGTAGCGGGGGTATAGTTTAACTGCAACCTTTCTTTCTCCAGGCGTTTAACCTCGTCTTCGTACCAGAACATAATTACTCTTTAAATTAATGGACTCAAATGTAGGAATTTAGTAGGAGAAGTTTGAGGTATAAAGTCTGAAGTCCGGAGCCGGAAGTCAAAAATCCATAATCAAGAGTCTGAAGTTCAGGCAAAGCGCTTTTAAAAATTTGCTGTCAAAATATTCATCAATTTAGTGAGCAGGAATGGAGTTGGTTATGATAATTGCTACTATAGCGATGGGTTTTAAAACCCATCGCTATGGAAAAGCCGCCAGAAAATTTTAAAAGCGATTTCCCTGGTCTGAAGCTCGGACAAAGCGTATACTAACTTTTTCTTATTCTAATTTCTTACTCCCGGCACCTAATCTCTAACCTCCATTTTTAGACTGTAAACTCCCGACTCTCGACTTCGGACTTTCAACTACCACTGTCCTTCCCAACTAAAAAAACTATCTTTGCGCCATGGGTGTACCTTTTGAAGATTTTAAATTTAACCGGCAAATACTGAATGCAATAGCCGATGCCGGTTATACCGAAGCTACGCCAATACAGGAAAAAGCCATTCCGCCTATATTAAACGGGCAGGATGTAATGGGGATAGCGCAAACGGGTACAGGTAAAACTGCCGCATACGTATTACCTATTATTATGAAACTGAAATACGCACAGGGCGACCATGCCCGCGCATTAATTGTTTCGCCAACCCGCGAGCTGGCTATGCAGATTGAAGAAAATGTAAAAACCTTTGCCGCAAATACCGATTTAAGGGTGGTGGTGCTGTACGGCGGTTTGGGGCCAAAAACACAAATAGAGCAAATAAATAAGGGGGTTGATATTATTGTGGCCACGCCGGGCCGCCTTATGGATATTTACCTGGCCGGTCATATTGTTACTAAAACACTGCAGGTACTGGTGCTTGACGAGGCCGATAAGATGATGGATATGGGCTTTATGCCCCAGATAAACCGCATACTGGAAGTGGTACCTGTGAAACGGCAAAATCTTTTGTTTTCGGCCACCATGTCTGACAAAATTCATGAGCTATCCAATAATTTTCTGGAGTTTCCAACTATAATTGAGGTAACACCACAGGCTACTCCGGCGCAAACTGTTGATCAGCAGTTATATTATGTACCTAATGTTAAAACTAAAATCAACCTGCTTAAAAAACTGCTGGATATTGAGGATGATATTAAAAAGCTGATTATTTTTTGCAAAACCCGCATCGCTGCTGAAGACGTGTACAAGTTTTTACTCCGCAAGTTTGGCGAAAATGACGTTAAGGTGCTGCACGCCAATAAAGGGCAAAATACCCGCATCAATGCCATTAATGCTTTCAAGGCTGACGAGGTAAAAATTCTGGTGGCCACCGATGTTGCTTCAAGGGGTATTGATGTAAGTGATGTGAGCCATGTTATTAATTTTGATGTACCGGTGGTAATTGAAGATTACGTACATCGTATTGGCCGCACCGGGCGTGCTTTTCAAAAAGGAGTAGCTGTAACGTTTTGTAATCCGGCGGAAGAAGCTTATGTACGTAAAATTGAAAAACTGATAAGGCAGAGCATTCCGGTAAAAAATATTCCGGCTGATGTGTTTATCGAGGAAACGCCATACGAAGAAAAGCAGGATCAGGCCAGGGAAATTGATATGCAGAAACGCAAGGAAGACCCTGAATTTAAGGGCGCCTTCCACGAAAAGAAAACGCTTAACCAGCATAAGAAATTCGACGCCAAAAAAGCCAAAACTCAGGGAACATTTAACCCAAAAGCAGGTAAAAGCAAATCGGGCCGGTCATTTAAGAAGAAACATTAAGTAAACGGGATGTCCGCCTGGGGCAGCTGGTAAATCACGCCTCTTAAGTGCTTCAACATCTTAAACTGATAAAACTATTGCTTATAACAATGAAATTAAGAATTACCCCGCTCAACTTTGCCAGTGCATTTTTTTTATTTCTGGCCGTTTATAGCTGGATTTACGGCGTGAAAATATCAGGTGCGCAGTTTCTGCATTTTAATGGCATTATTGGATGGATATTTTTACTATTTGCATTCGTAGTGTCATTTATGGATATAATGTTCAGGAATTTCTTCCCTCAAACCAAAAAAATATGGATAGTAGAGCTAAGCTTTATAACTTTGGCGGCTATTATATTTTTACTTGTTAAATGATTTTTTAAATGAAAAAAGCCGAAATAAAGCTTACAATTGAATTAGACGATAATAACGTTCCTGAAAGCATTCTGTGGGAATCAACCGATGCGCAAAGTAAAGAAGCGCTTCCGGTTAAATCAATGATGCTTGCTCTTTGGGATCAAAACTATAAAAATACATTGCGTATTGATTTATGGACAAAAGATATGCCTGTTGATGAAATGAAGCGCTTTTTTTATGAAACCCTGCAAACCATGGGCGATAGCTTTTTACGCGCAACAGGCGAAACAAATATTGTTGAAGATTTGCGCGATTATTGCGCCCATTTCGCAGATAAAATGGAAATAAGTCAAAAATAACAATGCGGCTTAGTTCGTTAATTTCCTTTATCGGCTTTGTTATTTTAATTGCCGGCACCTATTGTCCTATCCTGCACCCGTTTATTGGCAACTGGAACGTTTACGACGGAAATAAACCCTATGGCATTGTTATTTTATTGGTTGCCATAGTTGGTATAATAGGTACGGTTTTTAATCAACCTAAAATAACCCGTATGGCAGCCTGGTTTTCTTTAGTGCTGGTAATTTTATTTTATTTGCTGGCGTTCTTAAAGGTTCACACCTCATTCAATTTTATTCCGTTCCGTTCGGTGGCGGCATATTTATCCGGAAAAATAAGGTTCAAATGGGGATGGCTTTTGTTATTTGGCGGCGCATTGCTTGCCTTGGCCGGAACCTTACTCAAAAGAAACAGAAGCTTTTCAAGACCGGTAGCATAAATCAAAAACGGGGACAGCTCATTTTGTGGACTTGTTTTTGCTTGCGGTTTAAATGAATACAGTTTAAAATAATTTTTTTAACATATTTGTATTCCTTTAAAAAACATTAAATGCTACGATTCTCTTTCAGGCAACAGGTATTTGCCGGTTTCACCGTTTCTGTAATTCTGGTTTTAATTGTAGGTATTCTCTCATACCAAAGTATCCATCAACTCCGCAGCGATTCCGCATTGGTTGATCATACCCAAAAAGTTATCAAAACATCAAACAACCTGCTGCAATTAATGATTGATGCCGAGACCGGCATGCGCGGTTATGTGGCAACCAATAATAAGGTATTTCTTGACCCCTATGATGCGACACTCCCCCATATCCATACCGACATAGAATTATTGCGGAGTTTGGTAGCTGACAACCCCGTTGAGGTAAAGAGAGTTGATACATTAAACGCTTTTGTAAGCCTTCAGTTAGATATTCTGAAACAAAACATTGATGCCCGGCCCACCCAGGGACTGGATTTTATGGTTCAGCATGCAATGCTCCTTAACGGGAAGCATAACATGGACGAAATAAGGGCCTTGGTTGATGATATAAGAGAAACTGAAAACAGATTGCTTGCCGTACGGAAAGCAAGTTCAGAAAATGCGTCGTCAGCAGCACTTGATGTTATTATTACGGGCTCTGTTGTTTTCCTGATCATTATTATTGTATTGTTCTTTTATATACAGGGAACTTTTGATCAGCAAAAAATAATTGAAAACAACATAAAAATAGCCAATAGCGAACTGGAGAAAGTGCTGACAGAAAATCGCGCTCAAAACTGGCTGCTTACCGGCACCGCTTTACTGAATGAGAAAATGCAGGGCCAGCAAAGCGAGCGCGAACTGAGCGACAACGTTTTAACAGAAATTTGCAACTATGTAAAAGCTCAAACAGGTACGTTTTATCTGTTTAACGAAGAATCAGAATTGCTGGAGTTTTATGCTTCCTATGCTTTCAGCAATCTTAACGCTATCAAAAATACGGTTAAGCTCGCTGAAGGCTGGATTGGGCAGGTGGCTAAAGACCAAAAGGCTGCTATAATAAAAGGGAAACTAAACAACAAGCTCGAACTGGCTTCATCTATCGTTTATAATGAACTGGCCGAAAGCATTATTGTGCCTTTCTTTTTCGATAAAAAATTAAAAGGCGTTATTGAGATCGGTTTCAGCACTGAGTTATCCGAAACTAATAAAAACTACATTTTAACGGTGGCTGATGATATCGGCATCGCCATAAATACTGCCCAGGCGCGTACCATTATGCACGAACTGCTCTTGCAGGTACAACAACAAACAGAAGAGCTGGAAGCGCAGCAGGAAGAAATGCGTGTTACCAATGAGGAGCTGACGAGCAAAACCGAAATGCTACAGGCATCGGAAGAAGAGCTCAGGGTGCAGCAGGAGGAATTACGCACTACAAATGCCGAACTGGAAGAAAAAGCCAGCTTGCTGGAAGAAAAGAACCAGGCTATTGAAGAAGCTCGCAGTGCCATCAACCAAAAGGTAATGGAGCTGGAAACTACCGGTAAATACAAATCTGAGTTTTTGGCCAATATGAGCCATGAGCTAAGAACGCCATTGAACAGTATATTAGTTTTGGCGCGTATATTAAAGGATAATAAGCCAGCCAATCTTTCGGAAGACCAGATAAAATATGCCAGCGTAATATTTAACGCCGGTAATGACTTGCTTACGCTGATCAATGATATCCTTGATCTTTCAAAAATAGAATCGGGCAAGCTCGAATTGCAAAATGAGGATATAGCCGTAGCGGATATTTTGCATGATATGGATATGTTGTTTGCTGAGGTAGCCCGCAAAAAGAAGATAAAATATACCATCAATACAGCACCCGGTGTGCCTGAAAATATATTTATTGATAAGGTACGTGTTGAACAGGTACTTAAAAACCTGCTTTCAAACGCCTTTAAATTCACGCCAGACAAAGGCACTATTGATATTAATGTTATTCATAGCGAACAAAACCAAACGGTAAGCTTCAGTATAAAAGATACCGGCATAGGCATAGCGCCTGATAAACAGAAATTAATATTCGAAGCCTTTCAACAAGCTGATGGGTCAACAAGTCGTAAATATGGCGGTACCGGTTTGGGGCTTTCCATCAGTCGCGAGTTGGTGGCCCTGCTTGGCGGTAAAATTACCTTAACCAGCGAGCCCGGAGTAGGAAGTGAGTTTGTTTTAACCATTCCGGTAAAGGGATCCCCGGCAGGCGATTCTGTTGACAATTTACCAACAGTTGAGACATTTACACCGGAGAAAGTGTTTCTAGCCCCTGCCAAAAACATCGCAAAAACAAACAACCGCGAGCCGCTGGTGGTGATTGTGGAGGATGATAAGAACTTTGCCGATATATTAAAAGATTACTCGTCAGACCATGGATACAAGTCTATTGTTGTTAGTGAGGGCATGGATGCGGTTGAAATTATCAAAGAAAACTTGCCCGATGCGGTGATATTGGATATTATGCTGCCCGGTAAAGATGGCTGGCAAATATTAAAGGAACTTAAACGGGATAGTGCTACTGCTCATATCCCGGTGCATTTAATGTCGGCTGGCGAGGCATCGGCTAATAAAGTGCAAAAAGAAGGTGCAATCAGCTTTCTTAAAAAACCTGTTGACGTAGGTGCGCTTGATAAACTGTTTAACGATATTATGCAGCAAAGCGGCGCAAAGTTTAAACAGGTACTATTGGTTGAGGATAACAGAACCCAAAGCAATGCACTAAATGAGCTGATGCAAAGCGAAGGAATAACGGTCGACCAGGCTTTTGATGGTGAGTCGGCCCTGAATATGTTGTACGAAAACGAATACCAATGTGTTATTCTGGATCTTAACCTGCCTGATATGTCTGGGTTAGACTTTTTGGATAAGATTAAAGAAACAGATCGTTTTAAATCGCTGCCCGTTATTATTAACACCGCAATGGAGCTTGATAAAAGCTCGGTAAGCAGGTTAATGCAATATGCCAACGCCATGGTTGTAAAAACCACCAAAACCACTGATAGACTTATAGATGAAGTTAATTTATTTTTAAACAAAGTGAGTGAAACAACCGTTCAAGGTGCAGGCGTTGCACAAAGCCTCAAATTAAAAACGGTGATACAAGGAAAAGACATTGTAAAAGGTAAAAAGGTATTGATAGTAGATGATGACATGCGCAATATTTTTGCATTAAGCAGCGCTTTGCAAGGATATGATATGCATGTTGAAATTGCCTACGATGGCAAGGAAGCTATTGAAAAACTCGAAACCATTACAGATATCGATATTGTGCTGATGGATATTATGATGCCGGTAATGGACGGGTACGAGGCAACCAGGTTTATCCGCAAGCAAAATAAATGGGCCAAATTACCTGTAATAGCTTTAACGGCCAAAGCCATGATGGACGACCGTGAAAAATGTATAGCCGCCGGAGCTAATGATTATATTACCAAGCCAGTTGATATGGATAGGTTAATTTCATTAATGCAACTCTGGCTGGGGAGTTGATTATGGATACCACAACACAAGGCATAACAACCGAGCAAATAACGGAATTAATTGATCTGGTAAAAAAGATCCACGGATTTGATTTTTCTGATTATTCTAAAGCGTCTCTTAAAAGAAGGCTTACCCGGGTAATGATGATCAAAAAACTGGCTTTTTATGATTTGAAACATAAATTGGTTAATGACCCGCTGTTCTTTCAGATTTTTTTGGAAGAGATAACCGTGAACGTTACAGAGATGTTTCGCGATCCATCATTTTACAATGCCCTTAATACACAGGTATTACCCTATTTGTCAACCTATCAGCATATAAAAATTTGGTCGGCCGGCTGCTCTTCGGGCGAGGAAGTTTATTCTTTGGCAATTTTGTTGAACAAAGTCTGTTTTACCGAAAAATCATTTATTTATGGTACCGATGTAAATACCATTGTTTTGAAAGAAGCACGTAAGGGTATTTACAGTTTCAGGAGTATAAAAACTTATGCTGAAAATTATCAGCTGGCCGGTTTAAGCGGTTCATTGACAGATTATTTTACTACCTTGTATGATGCCGCTGCCATTCATAGCGGATTAAAAGTAAATACGCTTTTTTCGGTACATAATTTAATATCCGATACGGTTTTTAATGAATTTCAGCTCATTAGCTGCCGCAATGTGTTTATCTATTTTGAAACCAGGCTTCAGGAAAAAATACTCGAACTTTTTTATAAAAGCCTATGTCCGCACGGGTTTTTATGTTTAGGAAGTAAAGAAACCATACGATCTGACTTTTTTAAAAAGAAGTTTAAGGTAATTAATCAAAAGGAAAATATTTATCAAAAAATTGGCTCTTGATAAAAACATATCTGATCGCTGGCACAACTCTGATATTTTGTTGTTGGGAGGATCTGCGGGCTCATTTAAATTATTATTTCATATTGTAAAAATACTGCCCCCAAAGCTCAATAAAGCTGTGGTGGTGGCCATGCATCGTAAAAAAAACTACCTGAGCGAAGTTGAAAAGCTATTTGCCGAGAGCGCCAGCATGCGTACTATAGAAATAAACGACAAGGACAAAATAAAAAAGAACACCATTTATATAGTACCGGCAAACTATCACACCCTAATTGAAAAAGATTATTCATTTGCATTGGATGTATCAGAGGCGCTTTGGTTTTCAAAACCATCCATCGATGTAACGTTTGACAGCGCTGCCGATGCTTATTTTGATAAATGTACTGCGATATTATTTTCGGGAGCTAACCAGGATGGGGCAGAGGGGTTGCTTAAACTAAAAAGCGCCGGATCATTAACCATTGCCCAGCATCCGCAGGATGCCGTTATGCCCGAAATGCCGCAAGCCGCCATTGATATTAACGCAGCCAATTATGTGTTGCGGACAGAAGAAATATATGAGCTGTTAAGAAGCTAACTGCCAATTACAAATCAAGCGTTGTTTGCCCAACACCCATCACCCGGGCCTCGTGTTCCAATAGCCACTTTTTTCGCCACAAGCCACCTGCGTAACCCGTTAAGCTGCCATTTGACCCGATAACCCGGTGGCAGGGAACAACTACCCACAAATTATTTCTGCCATTTGCAGTGGCAATGGCCCTTATGCCCAAAGGATTATTCATCAATTTGGATTGTTGCAGATAGCTAATGGTTTTGCCGTATTCAATTTTTGATAACTGCTCCCAAACACTTTGCTGAAAATCACTGCCGGCCTGACGGATAGGAAGATCAAATACTTTGCGTTTGCCTGCAAAATATTCGTCCAGTTGCGCGGTTGCCATTTTTAGTACGGCAGTTTCGGGCGGTGTTATTTCATACTCCTCATCACGAATGGATATAGAGGTGATAAAACCATCCTCTTCTGTTATGCGTGCAATACCGATGGGTGTTTTATAATAAATGGTTGGCATAATGTTAAGGATTCTGGGCTAAATTTCCGATTTCTGGATGGATATTGCAAACAACACTTAACGCTTTAAAAACGGAGGCAACGCAATGAAAATTGAGTTATCAACCCAATCTGCTATCTTTGCGCCCATGCAGCTCATCAACCAGACCTGGGAACTTTTAAAAAAGGAAATTTTACTGGAGTGGCGTTCAAAATACGCCTTTAACGGCGTATTGCTTTATGTGGTATCAACTGTTTTTGTTTGTTATATCTCTTTTAACCTTAGTCCCGGTTTTAGCACCAGCAAAGGCTATCCCATAGTTTGGAATGTTTTGTTCTGGATAATCATGTTGTTTGCATCGGTTAATGCCATTGCCAAAAGCTTTATGCAGGAGAGCCGCAGCCGTTTGCTGTACTACTATTCTATCGCAAGTCCCCAGGCTATTATCCTGTCAAAAACCATTTACAATGTGTTGTTAATGTCGTTACTCAGTATGCTGGCTTTGTTGGTTTACCTGGTGTTTTTTACCAATACCCTTGGCGATCCGCTGTTTTACGTTTTAACGGTTTTACTGGGCAGTATCAGTTTTTCTACGGTATTCACTATGATATCGGCCATAGCCTCCAAGGCAGGCAACAATGGCACGCTCATGGCCATTTTAAGTTTCCCGGTAATTATCCCGGTTATTTTGCTGCTTATCCGCCTAAGCAAAAATGCCATGGATGGCATCGACCGCAGCTTTAGCTATGGCAATATGGGCGTGCTACTGGCTATAAATGCCATTGTAATAGCTACCGCCTTGTTATTGTTCCCCTTTTTGTGGCGCGATTAATTATTTATTTTTTTTGAAATTTCTTGTTTTGGGATAAGTTTTTAATTTTATTTGGATTTAGTCTAAATAAGTCACATTTTTGTAATGTTATTCAAGGATAGCAATAACACTTAAACAAATCCATGAGCAAAAAATCTACTATTCTTATCATGTTATTTACCTCGCTGGTGGTTATAACAATAGCTTCTTTCAGTTCGTGTTCGAAAATTTTCCCCCAAATGATCAATCCCGAGGATGGCCTTTGCGGCCCGGTTGGTCTGTCAAATTCACAAACCATACTGTTTTCACAGGGGAACGACCAGTTTTTCGCTAATCGTAGTTCAGCAACAGGCCTTGGGCCGTATTTCGTAGCGACAGGCTGTGGCAGCTGTCACTCCAGCGATAACCGGGGACATCCTTTTACTATCCTTACCCGTTTCGGTCAAACAGATAGTACCGGTAATAAATTCCTGGCAGAAGGTGGTCCGCAATTGGGCACTTTTGCGTTACCTGGTTATACGCCTGAGCAAATTCCGGCAGGGGCTACCAGTTCAAAATTCATAGCACCTATTACAGCAGGTGTTGGTTTTTTAGAAGTAGTGCCCGATTCTGCAATTTTGGCAATGGCGGCAGCAAACGTAAATAATCCTGATGGCGTACGCGGGCATCCTAATTATAATACTATTCCATCATATGTAACCCCGTTAGCCGGTTCTATGCCGCGTGCCGATGGTAAATATATTTGCCGTTTTGGCCGCAAAGCTTCAACTTACAACTTGGTTCAACAAGTGGCACAGGCATATAATCACGATATGGGGATCACTTCTACCTATCTGCCTATAAATCCATATAACTATATGGATCAAACACCTCCGCCACCTTCGTCAACACCCGAAGTAAGTAATGATGAGTTTAATTCGGTAGTGTTTTATGTAACCTGTTTACAAACACCTATTCAGCGTAATCCAAATGATGCAACTGTACAGCACGGTAACGCATTGTTTTTACAAATAGGCTGCGAAACCTGCCATAAACAAACATTAACCACAGGCTACTCGCCGGTTGCATCGTTAGCCTATCAAACCATAAATCCGTTTACCGATTTGCTGGTTCACGATATGGGCCCCGGTTTGGATGACGGTTACACCGAAGGTAATGCCAAAACAGCTGAATGGCGTACCGCACCTTTATGGGGACTTGGACTGGCGCCTGGTGTGCAGGGCGGAAGTTATTACTTAATGCACGATGGCCGCGCCCACAGCATTGAGCAGGCTATACAACTGCATGGCGGCGAAGCTGCGGTAAGTGCTGCAAGATTCGGCAAGCTTTCATCATCAGATCAGGCGGCCCTTATCACATTCCTTAAATCGCTTTAATATTTTATGGAAAGAAAAGAGTTTATTAAAACCTGCGGATTTGCCTGCCTTGGCGGAACCTTAATGGGTGCTATTTTAGAGGGCTGCGGCAGCAGTAAAATAATTACTGCCAATATTGATCATTCTGATATGGTAGTGCCCGCGATGGCTTTTCAGGATAATGGCTCTTTCAAGAAACATGTGGTAGTACAAAACCCGGCATTGAAGTATCCTATCTGCGTATATCGTTTTTCTGAAACACAATACACTGCTTTGTTAATGCGGTGTACACATCAGGGCGCCGAATTGCAGGTATTTGGCGACAGGTTGGAATGCCCTGCCCACGGCAGCCAGTTCAGCAACACCGGCCAGGTAAAAAACGGCCCCGCTGATGCCAATTTGCGGACTTTTCCGGTAACCATTAAAAACGACCAACTCTTAATATCACTTAAATGAAATTAACTTTACAAGCATTTGCATTTACCATAATACTACTATGCAGCCGCGGTGCGTTTGCACAAATTGATAGTACATTGCTTAATACGCCGGCTAAAACCGATACCAGCAAGCATAGCCTCAATATGGATGCTATTTATAACCGTCCATTCCTGAAGCTTGGAAAATCACCGGTATCTATAGGCGGTTATGTAGAGTCGGATGTACTTTATACCAATACTTCGGGCATTACCAATGGCAGCCAGTTTCAATTCAGAAGATTCAGCCTTTTTGTGGCTTCAACTATTTCAAAGCATGTTAAATTTCTATCCGAAATTGAATATGAAAATGATCCTACCGGAGATCCGGGGGAATCAGCAGGCGGAACATTCGGTATAGAGTATGCAGCGCTTGATATTGAGTTTAACCCGCTGTTAAACTTGCGTGGAGGTTTAATTTTGAACCCTATCGGTTCTTTTAACCAAAATCACGATGGTCCGAAATATGAATTTACCGACAGGCCAATAGCCATGACACAAATGCTGCCCGATACATGGTCAAATACGGGCTTTGGTTTATATGGTAAACATTACACCAATCACTGGATGTTTGGCTACGAATTTTATGTAACCGGCGGCTTTGACGATGCCATTATCGATAATAGCCAGGGTAAAACATTTTTACCTGCTGCAAACGCCAGTACTTCACGCCTAACATCAAGCGCAAGTGGTGAACCATTGTACACCGGTAAACTATCATTTGGAAATGACCAGATAGGACAGTTGGGCTTATCATACATGGGTGGCGTCTACAATACCTGGCGTATTGAAGGTGCGCAAGTTGATGATAAAAGAAGCGTAAATATTTTTGATGTCGACTTTAATACTACTATTCCAAAGCTTCATACAGCTATAACTACTGAATGGGCCTGGGTATTTGTTGATCTGCCGCCAGATTATACTCCTGAATATTCACACAGGCAATATGGCGGCTATATTGATATTGTACAGCCTATCATCCATGGTCATATGTTAGATTGGGATAATGCTATCGTTAACCTGGCAGTAAGGGGTGAATATGTTGACTGGAACGAAGGTAACTTTGCTGCCACCGGACAACGTATGTATAATGATGTTTGGAGCATTATGCCGGCAATAAGTTTCAGGCCCACACCTTTAACCGTATTGCGGTTAAACTACCGTATCCAAAATGCACGGGACATTACCGGTAACACAATAGGTGCCGCCATAGGCCCAACACGTGGGTTAAGTTTCGGAATTTCGACCTACTTTTAAAAACACACTTCAAAGAAAAGTATCAATATTGTTAACATTATTGATACTTTTCATCTTTTGTTCATATTAATTGTGTTTTTTAGCATCTTTAAAAAAACAAACTGTAATTTTTAGCGATGCGATTCCCCTGGCTCATCCTGGCATTTATCTTTCTTCCATTTATAACACTGGCTCAAGATGGTATTATTACCGGTAAGGTTGTACAAGAAGGTACCACCAAGCCTATACCCCGGGCAAGTGTTTTTTTAGGTAACTCGTCTGTTGGTTCTGCCACCGGCGAAGACGGTACCTTTACCCTCAGCGGTGTTAGGCTGGGACAATACACCCTTGTTGTTAAGATATTAGGATACGAAGATTATACTAAAACCGTTTTGGTAGGGCGCGAACCCATCAGGCTGAATATTGAAATGGTACAAAAGCCAATGATGCTACGCGAAGTGGTGATTTCATCGGAGGCCGACTGGCGGAAAAACTACGAAGCTTTCAGAAAAGAATTTATCGGCGTGGATCAGAACGCCAAGTATTGTACAATAATGAATCCGCGCATTCTTAACCTTACTTATAATCAAACAAAACAACTGTTACATGCCGATGCAGATGAATTTTTGATTGTTGAAAATAAGGCGTTGGGATACAGAATAAAATTTCTGTTGAATGATTTTAATATTGACAAAATATCGGGGATAATTTCACGGTCGGGGCAAAGAGTTTTTGAGGAATTGCCCGGAACAGAGGCACAAAAGAAACTTTGGCATCAAAGGCGCGAAGAAGCGTATTACGGTTCTGCAATGCACTTTTACAGATCACTGTACAACGATACTTATAAACAACAAGGTTTTATTGTTTATAGATTTAGGAGAACGCTTAATCCTTTAAGACCATCGGACGATGTAATAAGACAGAAGTATAAAATGTTCAGAGAGTTAAAAAGAGTAGACTCGGCAAATTATTATGCAACTTTAAGCACCTACTCAAAATATGCTAATGAAAGTTTGATGCAACCGCCGTTAGATCAATTTGAAATACTGACTACGTATTCTCCAGGCATTTTTTCCCTTCATTTTACCAATTACTTGTATATCGTTTACACAAAAAAAATAGACGATACTCCTGACAGAGACTTATATCGCCCAATTACTCAGGCAAATTATGCAGTAAGTGTGCTAACAGCAACTGCTCCGTTTGCACTGTTTGATATGAACGGTATTATGCTGCAAGATCCCCCTTTAACAGAGGGTGCCTGGGCCCGAAACAGGCTTTCGGACGAATTGCCGGTTGACTATGTACCAGATCATGCACCAGATCAGAGGTAGGAGCGTTTATTTGTTTACAAGTTAGTTGGCTCACTGTATTTTTTTAACTGCATGCGCCTTGTTTTGTAACTAATCAACCTCATCAACCATTCACTTAATCAACTAAAACCACTACCTTTGCCTGCGTAAATAATATGAAATTTATATATCAAACATGGTGGAAGGTGCTAACAGTATTGGTTATTCTTTACACCTTAATAGCAGGCTTTTTATTTGAGGTACCTACGTTACCCATACTACACGAAACGATAAGAAACGTATACTTCCACGTACCCATGTGGATGGCTATGTTTACAGTTTTTGGCATCTCAGTTTTTTACAGCATAAAATATTTAAATACCGGTAAAGAGGAGTATGACCTTATAGTTGTTGAGTGCGTAAATACCGGGATGTTTTTTTATATTTTAGGATTGGTAACCGGTATGATGTGGGCTAAATATACCTGGGGCGAGTTTTGGAGCAACGACCCTAAACAGAACAGCGCAGCGGTCGCGTTTTTACTTTATTGCGCTTACGCGGTTTTGCGTAATTCTATTGATGAAGAGCAAAAACGCGCCAAAATATCTGCCATCTATAACATTTTCGCGTTTCCCGTTATGGTAGTACTCATTATGGTTTTACCCAGGATGACCGATTCGCTGCACCCGGGTAACGGCGGTAACCCTGCTTTTGGAAAGCTTGATATGGACAATAGCATGCGGGTGGTTTTATATCCTGCCTTTATTGCCTGGAGTGCACTAGCCGTTTGGATAGCATCGCTGCGTTATCGCATCCGCTTAATAGAGTATAAAAAGAACGAAATAAATTAACACGAATTAATATGAAGAAAATATCTCTTTTGGCACTTTTGCTGTTGAGTTTTGCCGGTGCTTTTGCGCAGCAGGGTCAAACAGTTGAAATGGCCGATACACTGCGCAGCTCCGGAAAAATATATGTGGTTATAGCTGTTATTGTGATAATTTTTGTGGGCTTATCGGTTTATTTGTTCTCTATTGACAGAAGATTAAAAAAAATCGAAAAGGAAAAATAGTTCAAAAAATAGGTTTAAACCATTTAAACATACATCTGAGTGTAAGATTAGTGAAACGGCGGGTATCTGTTAATAATATATTTGCGAATATGATAAAAAAAGTATCAACTTTGGGCACTTTTTTAACGATTTAATAATTATTCAATAAAATTTATGGCTACTATGAATCCGGCCGCTGATCAGGATACTCACTTTTTTGGTGATGTATGCAAGAATTTTGATTATGCAGCTCAGTTTACCAAACATGAAGCTGGCCTGTTAGACCAGATAAAATCATGCAATAGTGTTTACCGTTTTCGTTTCCCTATCCGCAGGGCAAATGGCTTCGAAGTGATTGATGCATGGCGTGTAGAGCACTCTCAGCACCAGTCGCCAACTAAAGGTGGTATCCGTTACAGCGAGATGGTTAATGAGGATGAAGTGATGGCACTTGCTGCACTGATGACCTACAAATGCGCTATTGTAAATGTACCTTTCGGTGGTGCTAAAGGGGGTATCAAAATCAACCCTAAAAACTACACTGTACAGGAGCTTGAAAATATTACCCGCCGTTACACGGTTGAATTAATAAAGAAAAACTTTATTGGCCCCAGTATTGACGTACCTGCCCCTGACTATGGATCGGGCGAGCGCGAAATGAGCTGGATTGCTGATACCTATGCTACTATGAATCCAGGTCAACTGGATGCTATGGGGGCGGTTACCGGTAAGCCAATTGCACTGCATGGTATTGCTGGTCGTCGTGAAGCTACAGGCAGGGGAGTGGCGATTGCTATCCGCGAATGTGTAAGCGTTGGCGAGGATATGCAAAAGATAGGCTTACTGCCAGGTATATCAGGAAAAAAAGTTATTGTACAGGGTTTGGGTAATGTGGGTTATCATTCGGCCCGTTTCCTGGCTGAGTTTGGTGCATTGGTAGTTGGTCTTTGTGAGTTTGAAGGTGCTATTTATAACGAGGATGGGCTTGATGTTGAAGCAGTGTTTCAACACCGCAAAGAAACCGGCTCAATTTTAGGTTATGCAGGTGCAAAAAAAGAGTTCAAAAACTCACATGATGGTTTAGAACAACCTTGCGATATATTGGTGCCGGCGGCCCTGGAAAATCAGATTACCGAAGCCAACGTTAAAAATATAAAAGCAAAAATTATTGCCGAAGGCGCAAACGGTCCAACTTCTCCTGAAGCAGAAGCTATTTTCTACAAAAATGGCGGCATGATCATTCCTGATATGTATGCCAATGCGGGCGGTGTAACCGTGTCATACTTTGAATGGTTAAAAAACCTTTCGCACGTAGCATTTGGCCGTATGAACAGACGCTTTGAAGAAAACACCAACCTTAACCTGGTAAACATGGTTGAAGGTATTACCGGCGTAGCCTTAACTCCGCTACAACGTTCAACAATTATTAAAGGAGCATCAGAATTAGAACTGGTAAATTCCGGATTGGAAGATACCATGATCCGTTCATACCACGAGATACGTGAAATTTATATCAACAATCCTAAAATTGATACCCTGCGTAGTGCTGCAATGGTAGGAGCGATAAACAAAATTGCAATCTCTTACCAAAATCTTGGTATTTGGCCGTGATTTGATTTCGAAAGTCGGAATGTCGATTGCGGAATGAAAAATTTATTTACGGGCTTCTTTCCAATTGGAAAGAAGCTTTTTTGCTTTGCCTATAATAAATCCGCAATCGAACTTCCGAATTTAAAATCATTCCGCATTCAAACTTCTGCAATTCACCTTTAAAATCATTTCGCAATCGGCATTTCGACTTCCGCCTTTGATTCATTCCGCATTCAAAATTCCGAATTAAATCATTCCGCAATCGGCGTTCCGACTTCCGCATTTAAGAATAGTTCTAAATAAGATTAATGTCTTGTAATAAACATTATTCGATTAACGTTTTGTATTTTTGCAATCCGAAGTATAAGAGTTAAACCGCAGATGAAAAAGAGTTCGATATTAGGTCTTGTTGTTATTGCCATTGCAATTGCCGTTATTATTTCTGTGATTTCAAAATCAAGCAGTTACAGTACATTTAATGATGCTAAAGGTGTGGAGAGTGAACTAAGCATTGTTGGTCACCTGGATAAGCAAAAAGAATTGTATTACGATGCAGTAAAGGACGCTAATTATTTTTCGTTTTACATGAAAGATAAAAAGGGACAGGAATGCAAGGTTGTTTTTACCGGCACTAAACCACAGGATTTTGAGAAATCAGAACAAATTGTATTAACCGGACAAATGGTTGGCAACGAATTTCATGCTTCTAAAATACTGAT
>JABDEQ010000027.1 GCA_013286985.1 Bacteroidota bacterium
TTGAAATAGGCGTTCGGGCATTACCAACCACCTCAATACCCGATTCAAACGGGGTTAACTTATCTTCGGTTACTCTTTTAGGACCAATTTTATGCGTTACAAACATAGTGGTAACCACAAAACCTAAAGCCACTATCATTTGGAATATGATAGGCAAATAATTAATGGGTAAACTTTGTACTTCCATGATGCAAATATACAAATGGAACTATAATAAAAAAGCCCTCTGATAAATCAGAAGGCTTCCTTTTGTTTTTTAATTATACTATTTGCCCTTGCCGCCGCCTTTTTTAGCGAAGTAGTAAACTACTTGTGGATTGGTAGGGTCCATTTCTTTGGCTTTGGTATAAAGATCAAGCGCTTTAGCTTCGTCTTTTTCTTTATATTCGGCATAGTTACCTAGGTAAACGTACGCAGCTGCCAGGTAGCCTTTAGTTTTATCATCGGGTGCGCCTTTTGCGGTTACCACCTGAATATATTGTTCATATAATGGTTTTGCTAAACCTTTAATATTATTTCTGTCTCCCTCTTCAAAATCTTTCACGTTTGCATGGAAGTAAATAATTTGCGCATTTGGCGTAGGCAATTTACGTTCTACATAAGTAAATGCTGAATCAGCTTTGGTAAGCAGTGTTGAATCAGGTTTGATAGTTTTAACTGTTTGTGCTGCTATCAATTGAGCTTTGTAAGCTTGATAATAGCTAAAACCTTCGTAAAAGTGGTCAGTTAATTTAGCCTGAGATGATCTTTGTGCATAAGTATGATAAGCGTCGCCTGCTTCAATATATTTGCTCGAAGCATATAACGATTTTCCAATTTCACCATAGATATCAACTTGTGAAGTATCTAATGACAATGCCTTACGCAAATCACGTATGCCTAATGAATCTTGTTTTAAAGCTAATTCGGTACGGCCAAGGTATAAATAATCATTAGGAATTAAACGTTTTGGATCAGCTGCCGAAGTCCATTTGTTTAATGCAGTTAATGCTGATTGATAATCTTTGTTTTCGAAAGCAGCGTAACCTAAATAGCGATAAACCCTTAAATTACTGTTTGCTGATGCGCTTAAATCTGTAGCTACTTTTTGTAAAGTAACATAATCTTTGGTACGGATCAGGAAATCGGCATAACGCATTTGCGTTTCAACCGAGTAATCAGTAAGGCTGATGTATTTCTTGTAATTTTCAACGGCTTCTTTTGTTTTTACATCATAAGTTGCTGCATCTTTTGATGCCTCACGAATGTTAGTTTCAGCTAACTCGCGGTAAGCAGGTCCGTAATTGGGGTCGATAGCCAAAGCAGCCTGAAATTGTTTTTCAGAATCTTCGAAGTTATCGGCATATCTCCACAAAACACCTGTTGCAACGTTTGCTGATGGTAACTTAGGATCAACAGCCAATGCTGCAGAATAAGCGGTATATGCGTCATTGCTTTTTAGCTGTGAGCGGTAAGCATCACCTAAAGCAACTAACAATACAGCATCTTTAGGGTTAACTGCTTTGCCTTTGTTTAACACAGCGATGGCTGCGTCTGCATCAGCAGGGGCAACGGCCGATCCGGTTGCACCTATAGCACTACCGCTAACAGGCAATAAATAACCAAGGCCTGCATACAAGTAAGGTGTACTGCTTTTACCGGCAAGAGTAATAGCCGTGTTAAAATCACTTGCTGCTGTTGCAGCATCTTTTTCAACATGAGCAACGGCGCCTAAACCTGCATAATTTAATGCCGATTTAGCATTTACTGCAATACCTTTGTTAAATGTAGCTTTTGCTGAGTCAGCATAGTCTTGTTTTAAGTATACCCAGCCCAGGTAAAAATAGTTCTCATCCTTATCCGCTTGCGTAGTAGTAAGGTTTTTCAGCATTGATTTGGCTTTCTGATATTGCTCGGCATCGATTGCCTTTTTTGCATCAGCTAAACTTTGTGCAAAAACTGATGAACCTACAAATACCAATCCCAACCCTGTGATGGCTACTTTATTGATCATTTTCATCGTTAATAAATCTTTCGTTTTTAGTTAATTTTTAGCCGCACCCGCAAGTACTGCATCGTTTGTTAGTTTAATAATTACACTGAGTAGTACTAACTGTTTTAAATTCATTCTGTTTTTATTGCAGTTTGATTTACAGTATTTTCAGTTTGCAATGATATAATTTTTTGACTGTATTTTTCAATACAAGTTTAAACTTTAATGTACAAGTTTAAACAATCCGCCTCATTATTGTTTCGTTTTAATCTTACTTTCAATTACAATTTCCCTGCCGGGAATCTCATCCGGCAAAAGTCCTGACTTTAAGATTATCCTTTGTCCGCGATCTCCTGCTATAAACGCCGCAAATTCCATACCCACCCCCATTTTTCCTGTAAAGTTTAAGATGTACAAGTTACGTGTAAGCGGGTATTGTTTTAGCGCCAATGTATTTTGCGATGGGGTAAAATATTCATTGGTTGCATTTTTTGAAACGTCGTCTTTAACGCCTACTATTTTTACTTTCTCTACCGCTGCTGCATAATCTTTATCAGGGTCATTTAACCAACTGAAGCCGGTTATGCCAATAGCGTCGGGGTGCTCACTCACATATTTTATTACCTCTTTATTTGATTTAAGGGCATATATGTTTTTTTGTTTAAAGTCTTTATTGCCCGAAAATTCTTTCAAATATCTTACCAAGCCGGAGTTTGGATTATCAAAAACGATATTTTTATTCTGTTTATTATCACCGTTAAGCATTTTTTTAATTTCGCTTACTGTTATAGTAGTATCTGTTGAAGCTTGATTTACTATAAGCGTAACGGCGTCTATAGCAAAACGGTTAATAATGGGGTTTAAATTACGGCTTCTCAGTACTTTGTATTCATCGGGTGTTAAATCGCGGGCAATAACTGCTACGCGTACGCTATCTTCCATTAACAGGTTTATCGCTGTGTTTTCGGGAGCATAAATAACAGAGGGGTGAGCATCGTGATAAAGTGCCGTAAAGATGTAAAGCTCTTCATCAACAATTGGCTGAAACGACTCATCAATAACAATTTTGGCGTTGGCGGCGGTAAAGCGGTCAGGATCGCTTTTTTTAACTTTATGCTGACAGCTTTGAGCAGCCACCAATAAGGTTAATAAAGCAAACGCCAGATTTAATCTATACTTCATCGTTATCTTTTTTAAGTAACCTGGTAAATCGAATAACAGCATAAACAATTATTATCGCTCCATATAAAACCTTCTGGGTTTTAGGAACATTGGGGAGCATGCTATCCCAAAAGATAATCATGAGGCCCAGGGCACAAAAACAGATGAATGCGGTAACTCCTAAAATAAGCAAAAACCGCCTTTTGGGCGATTTTTGCTGGTTATTATTAAATAACATGTATTATTTAATTTTCTGAAAGTGTAAATGCAATTGGCACTGTATAAGAACAACGTACCGGACGTCCGTTCTGAATACCTGGTGACCATTTTGGCGATGCTTTGATTACACGAATTGCTTCTTCATCGCAACCATCACCTATACCACGTACAACCTTTATATCAGTTAAGGAACCGTCTTTTTCGCAAACGAAGTTTACGATTACCCTTCCTTGTGTGTTGTTTTCACGTGCTACTGCAGGATACCTGATGTTTTTACCAAGGTATTTATAAAATGCTTCAATACCACCCGGGAAAGCCGGAGCCTGCTCCACTGAAGTAAAGATCTTGTTTGGATCTTCTTCTGTAACTTTCTGATCTGATGTACCTACCGGCTCATCAATGGTTACATCCGCATTTTTATCACCTTTCAGGTTTTTCTGTCCTGGGTCGGCTACCGCCAATTCCTTAACGGTTGGTGGTTGTTCTTTCACCTCAACGTCTGGCTTTACAACCGGAGGAGGGAACTTAACCTGGTCAACCTTTGGTTTTGGTGGTTCAGGCGGGGGTGGCGGAGGTGGTTTCTTTAAGTCCACAGGCGGTGGCGATAATACAACATTGGTGATCTTCACCTTTTCTTTAGCCTTGGGAATAAACCCAGCTATCATGTTGATAATTGTATTTGCAGAAATTACAACAACAAACGCGGCTACACCTATTAAAAGAGCTGTACGGGTGTTTCGTCCGTTATCTCTTCTAAGTTCGTATGCACCGTAAGCTTTATTGCGGTTTGCAAAAACAACATCAATCCATTTCTGGTCTAATATGTCTAATTTTCCAAACATTTGTTAGGCTTTAGTTAGTTAATTAATAACGTTAATACCAATAACTATATTATTAGTATATATTTTGTTTTTTCAGCTCGTCAATTTCAGGCTGCGTGATTTTCACGATGGCGTATGACTGAACGCCAGTGATGCTCATTTCGTCAAGTGTAGTAACCAGGTTTTCATAAGTTGACTTATCACTTGGTTTAATTAACACAATCATGAAGTTATTAGGAGCAGCATGCGTTTCTGTAACTTTCTTACCGTTTTCGATAAGCGCTTTTCTCAAACCATCTTTACCGTAGTTGTCTACAGTAGGAGCTGATTTTCCAGGTTCGCCAACATACCATTCAATTTTGTTGTGACTGCCTAAAAGTATAGTCATTGAACGGGTTGCTGCTACAGGTAATTGACTTGTTATTACTGAGTTGTCCGGCATGGCCAGATCCATTGCTTTCTTTTTACTAAGCGTAGTGGTAAGCATAAAGAAAGTGATTAATAAGAATGCAAGGTCAACCATTGCAGTTAAATCCACGCGGGTTGAAACTTTTTTACTTCTTACTTTGCCACCTTTATGTTTACCCCCGCCGGAGGTATCTAATTCTGCCATAATTTTATTTTTTTGGTGCCGGTCTTAAGTCTGTAATTAAACTAAACTTGAAAATTTTCTGTTTTCCCAATACATCAATTACAGTATTGATGATAGGATACTGTTCTTTTCTGTCGCCTTTAATAGCAATTTGAAGGTCTTTATCATGCAAAGCTCTATCAGCCTTACGGGAGATAAGTATCCAGTTAGATAATTCGTTATTACCGGTAGTATCTGCCGGAATTCCCGGTTGCTGATAAGTTTTCTTTTGTTCAGCATCCATATCCAGAAATGCTTTCAAGTTAGCCATTGGTACGCCAAACACTTCGGTTACGGCAAATTTGGCTTGTTCTTCGGGCGTAAAATCTACTTTATACTTTTCGCCCATACCCTTTAGTGTTTCTGTGCGTATGTCAGATCCGGTAACGGAATAAAATAATCTGCCGCCACCACCAACGGTTATCGTAGCAAGATTATCTTCAGGAACCAATATCTCTTTTGAAGAGAAAGGTACCTCAGCCTTTGTCGGATCTTCAACTTTCGGCTTTGCTGTTAATATAAAAAATGTAAGTAACAGGAAAGCCACATCGCACATGGCTGTCATATCTATTGAGGTGCTTTTCCTGGCAACTTTTACTCTGGGCATAATTTGTTGAGTTTTTAATGTTAGTGTATAATGTATTATACTAACCGTTCGCCTATCAAACCGAAAGGCGAACGGTAAAACTAAGCAATAGCGAGTTTATTATTTGCTTTTGTGTGAAGCAGCAAACGTTTGAACAAGGCTGAAACCTGTTTCGTCAATTGCGTAAGTCAATTTATCAATTTTTGACGTAAACACGTTATACATTACAATTGAAATTGCTGATGTACCGATACCAAGAGCAGTGTTGATCAACGCTTCAGAGATAGCTGTTGATAATGCAGTGGTATTTGGAGCACCAGAGGTTGCCAATGCAGCGAATGCACGGATCATACCGATTACTGTACCTAACAGACCGGTTAATGTACCGATTGATACCAGGGTAGCAATTACAGTAAGGTTTTGCTCAAGCATAGGCATTTCTAATGAAGTTGCCTCTTCGATATCTTTTTGGATAGCTAAAGTTCTTTGTTCAACATCAAGAGAAGTTTCAGTTTCCATTTCGCGGTATTTTTTCAAACCTGATTTGATAACGTTTGCTACTGAACCTTTTTGTTTGTCGCACTCTGCTATAGCTGCGTCAATATTACCAGCGTTCAGGTGACCTTGTATTTTTCTTACAAAGCCATCAACACTACCAGAACCGGAAGCTTTGCCAATAACAACAAAACGCTCAATTGAGAAAATAATTACTGTTAATAAATAAGTCATAATCAAAGGCACAATTATGCCTCCCCTGTGCACAGTTCCTAATAAATCAGGAATACCTTTTTCTACATCGCCTCCTTCATAGTGACTCGGATCACCTAATATAAATATGAATATTAAAATTGCAACCACTAAGCAAATTGGAATAGTGAAAGTTGCAAACATGCCCGATGCACTTGAGCTTTCTTTTTTTACAGGAGTTGTTGGTTTTGTTGGTGCGTTTGCCATTACTTTTAGTTTTTAGTTTTAGTTTGTAGTTTATAAATATAAGTTTGTTAAATGCAATAATTTAGCGAATAACAAAAATAGAATTTTAATGAATTAAAAAAACTATTTTGTTATTCTTTATGATTTTTTAATAATAAAATCATACGACGATATCGTATTAGTGGATACATAACGTCGCAAAAAATAAAAATTGTCTTTTGTATAGACAATTTTTTACAATGAAACTTATTTTTTTTAATAATAGCAAACAATAATTTATAAAATTTATGTTACCAGGTAGAAATGGTGACATTTGGTGCCGCATTTACAACTGCGGGAGGGCAAAAAGCGGCATACTGCTCGAAATTTTTTACAAAGGCAATAGCCAGGTTATTTGCAGTTTCGTCATAAAGCTCAGCATTTGCCCATGTATTTTTAGGATCGAGCAATAAATCGGGCACATTTGGGCAGGTTACGGGCATTTGCAGGTTAAAAACCGGGTGTTCCTTATATTTTATATTGTCAAGTTGCCCATTAATGGCAGCATTGATCATAGCACGGGTATATTTAAGCTTCATTCTTTGGCCAATGCCATAGCCACCACCTGTCCAGCCGGTATTTACCAGCCACACATTTACCTGGTGCTGATTTATTTTTTGTCCCAGCAAATTTGCGTAGGTAACCGGGTTTAGTGGTAAAAAAGCCTCACCAAAGCAAGCCGAAAAAGTTGTTTTGGGTTCGGTTATCCCACTTTCGGTACCGGCAACCTTAGCGGTGTAGCCTGAAATGAAGTGATACATGGCTTGTTCGGGAGTTAATTTCGAAATCGGCGGCAATATTCCAAAAGCATCGGCAGTTAAAAAGAATATGTTTTTTGGCGATGCACCGATTGATGGGATTACTGCATTGTTTATATTGTATAACGGATAGGCAACACGCGTGTTTTCCGTTTTGCTGATATCAGAAAAATTTACCTTCCGCGAATCTTTGTCAATAAAGTTGATATTTTCGAGTAATGAACCAAATTGAATAGCATTAAAGATTTGCGGTTCTTTTTCGGCAGTTAAATCGGCGCATTTGGCATAACACCCTCCTTCAAAATTAAAAATGGTATAATCACTCCAACCATGTTCATCATCGCCAATTAAGCTGCGGTCGGGGTCGGCAGAGAGCGTAGTTTTACCGGTTCCTGACAGGCCGAAAAATATAGCTGTATCACCTTTTGGGCCCACATTGGCGGCGCAATGCATAGAAAGTACTCTTTTTTCGAGCGGAAGTAAGAAATTAAGTACCGAAAAAATGCCTTTTTTAATTTCGCCGGTGTAGGCGCTTCCGCCTATAAGAATGATTTTTTTTGTGAAGTTAATGATCGAAAAGTTATGCTGTCTTGTACCATCAATATCCGGATCAGCCTTGAAACCGGGCGCTGCAATTATAGTCCACTCAGGAATGGCGTCTGGATTTATAACGTCTGGCCGAAGGAACAGATGGTGAACAAACAGGTTTTGAAAAGCATATTCAGTAATAACCCGGATATCAACATGGTATTTCTCGTTGGCACAAGCACATGAATCGCGGACAAAAATGTCGCCCTTGCCAAGGTAATCACACACCTTATATAATAAGCTATCAAATTTTTCAGCATCGAACGGGATATTAACTTTTCCCCACCAAACATTTTCCCGGGTTACGTTGTCATCAACAATAAAACGATCTTTAGGCGAGCGGCCGGTGAATTCGCCTGTGTCAATTGCCAGCGCGCCGGTGTCGGCCAGTACGCCTTCGTTTCTTTTTAAAGCAGCTTCGGTAAGCTCGGCCGGATTTAATTGGTAATAAATATTCCTTGCCCGATCAAGCTGTAAATAGCCCAGATCAGGTACGTGGTTAGTACTTTTTCTCATTAAATAGTTATAATTGGTTGCCGCAAAATTAGCGGTTTTAAAAGAGAAGAAACAAGTAAAATGGAATAAATTTTTACATGTTGTATGTTTTACACACTATGTAAATAATTGATAGTAAGCTTGTTTGTGTTTAAACTCAATACACTATCTATTTTGAAAACAACCTGGATTTGGCATTATACAAAGCCCTGTTTTCTACAAGTAAGCGGGGAGAGTACGATGCTTAATAACTATCCTCCGGCTTTCTTTGCTTTGTATCCATCAGCCTGCAATAGGATAAGTATCTTATCACGGAAATCGCCCTGAATTAGTATTTCACCATCTTTAACCGAGCCGCCTACACCACATTTTGACTTAAGCTTTTTGCCGATGGCTTCCAGATCTGTATCTGATCCTATAAAATCGGTTATGCGGGTAACAACTTTACCGCCGCCTTTGCGGTCAAGATAAATTTTGAGGCTCTGCTGCTGAGGCGGAAGTGTTTGTGCAGCTTGTCTGTTATTTTCCTGATATTGAAAACCAGGGTCGGTAGAGTAAACAACGCCGGTGAAATTTTTCTTTGACATGTTTCTTATTATTTGATGGCGACGGAATATTTTGCGCCGCTATTGTTTTTTATATAAACTGCCCACTATTATTTTTAATGAATGCGGTACCACTTCAATAGTGATGTCTCCATCGATAATTTTGGGCTCACCATCCAGATGGACAGGCCCGGGGCCGTTGCGTTTCACAACAATATTTTTGCCGCGGATAATCTCAACATATTTTGTTTTATCGGCCGTTTTGTTCAGCATGCGGATGCCCATTTCAAAAAATCGCCACAGCGGGAACATTTTTATTACACAAACATCCAGCAAACCATCCTGGACTGATGCATTAGGCGAAATATGGGCATTATTACCATATTGCGATGAGTTGGCGAAACTCAGCATAAATGCATCGCGTTCATACGTTTTACCATCTATCTCCAGGTGATAGTGTTGAGGTTTATATTTTGCTACTTCTTGTATGGATGATTTTATATAGGTAACAAAGCCCCGTTTTTTGGTGTGCGAAAACACTTCACTAATGTGCGCATCAAATCCCATTCCGGCCATATTAAAAAAAGACCGCCCGTTTAATTTTGCAGAATCAATAGTTTCAACGTGCCCGGTGGTTAATGATTTAATGGCTTCTTCAGTATTCATTGGTATATTCAAAAAGCGTGATAAACCATTGCCTGAGCCAAATGGGATAATACCAAATGTTGTTTCGCTGCCAACAATTGCAGATGCAACTTCATTAACAGTGCCATCGCCGCCAACGGCTACTATTAAATCAAACTTGTTTACCGCTTCTTTTGCAATTTGCCTCGCATGCGATACCCCGTCACTAAAAACAATCACCGGCTTGTATACGGTGGAATCCATGTACTTTTCAATCAGCTCCGGAACCCCGTCTTTTTTTTTTCCTCCCGATATCGGGTTTACAATGAATAACGCTTTCCGTTCCAACTAAATATATTTTCTGCGCCAAAAGTAAATGTATTTTCGGCTTTGTAAAAATTGTTTTAATTTAGCTGCCTGAATGTGGACTGATTTAATTGTCCTGAACGGTATTTTGACCATTTCTGATAACTGTTCGGGCCCGGATTGCAACCACGTAAAAAAGTGCTAAAACCATGCTTCTTTTTACTCAATCCATTTAAATCTTTCATTTCAAAATTCAGGTTTGTTTATAGGGCTCATTTTGTGCCATAAGTTAGTTCATTTATCTTAAAAAAAATTTATGTCGTATTTATTCACCTCAGAGTCCGTATCAGAAGGACATCCAGACAAAGTTGCCGATCAGATATCGGACGCATTGATTGATCACTTTTTAGCTTTTGATCCCGAATCAAAAGTAGCATGTGAAACATTGGTTACTACCGGTCAGGTTTTTCTGGCAGGCGAAGTAAAATCGAAAGCGTATCTCGATGTCCAGAAAATAGCCCGCGAAGTAATTAATAAAATTGGCTATACCAAGGGCGAATACATGTTTGATGGCAGTTCATGCAGCGTATTATCGGCCATCCATGAGCAATCGCCGGATATTAACCAGGGGGTTGATCGTAAAGCCAAGGAAGAACAAGGTGCAGGTGATCAGGGTATGATGTTTGGCTATGCCACAATTGAAACTGATAATTACATGCCGCTAGCATTGGATATTGCACATGCGCTGTTACTTGAGCTTGCTGCAATCCGTCGTGAAAACAAGGACATTAAATACCTGCGCCCGGATGCAAAATCGCAAGTTACATTGGAGTATGATGATAACAACAAACCAGTTCGGATTGATGCTATTGTTATTTCAACTCAGCATGATGATTTTGATGAAGAAAAAACAATGCTTGCAAAAATAAGCAAGGATATTATTAGTATTCTTATCCCCCGTGTTAAGGCTAAGTATCCTAAATATGCTCACTTTTTTAACGATAATATTAAATATCACATTAACCCTACCGGAAAATTTGTGATTGGCGGCCCGCACGGCGATACCGGTTTAACCGGCCGCAAAATTATTGTTGATACCTATGGTGGCAAAGGTGCACACGGTGGTGGTGCTTTTTCAGGAAAAGATCCATCAAAAGTTGACCGTTCTGCTGCTTACGCTACCCGCCATATTGCTAAAAACCTGGTTGCTGCCGGTGTTGCCGACGAGGTATTGGTGCAGGTATCATACGCTATTGGCGTAGCACAACCAATGGGTATTTATGTAAATACTTACGGAACAGGTAAAGTAGGCTTACATGATGGTGAAATAGCTAAAAAAGTTGAAGCTATTTTTAATATGACACCATACGCTATTGAAACCCGTTTTAAATTGCGCAATCCAATTTATAGCGAAACTGCTGCATATGGTCATTTCGGTAAACCAAGCCAAATTGTTACCAAAACGTTTATTAGTCCAGATGGCCAAAAAGTAGTTACTGAAGTTGAATTATTTACATGGGAAAAGCTTGATTACGTTGATAAAGTAAAAGAAGCTTTCGGTTTATAAATAATAGTTAACCGGGTGGTTAATTAAGTTGACAGGAGGGTGGTAGTCCGCTTATCCTTTCAATTTAATTATCCACTTTTTTATTTGCTCCTCCCGATAATATCAAACGGAATTTTGGTATCGGCGTAAACTTGCCAAAGTTTAACTTTATTGTCCGCTACTATAACTTTCCAGGCAGCCGGCAATCGCCAGTTGTTTTCATTATTATCAGTCTTCATTCCTTTAAAGGTTCCTTCTGCAAAGCCAAACGCAGCCACGGTATCACCATCTTCAAAAAGCTGTGTTATTTCAATTTTGTAGTCAGGAAACCATTGGAAATATCCTGCCCAGCCTGCTTTCATTTTATCTTTCCCTTCAACTTTATTTCCGTAAGCATCAACAAACAAATGATCGTTGGTCATTAAAGCATACAGGCCATCAATGTTGTGGCTGTTAATAGCATCGGCAAAATTGTAAACAATCTGTTTGTTCATGTTTAACTGGAAATAGGGCCGGAAATGAGGCTATTCAAGGTAAATTTAAACAATAATGTGAAATCAATTTGTTAAGCCTGAATCATTATTATGCTAATTAGTTGTGAAAGCTTTAAAAATTAACTAAATAACCTTACCTTTGCGAAAAATTTAGAGGCGCATTTGCATGCAAAAAATAAGAAATATAGCGATCATCGCTCACGTTGACCACGGTAAAACTACTTTGGTTGATAAAATTTTACACAGTTGTGCTATTTTTAGAGACAACGAGTCAACCGGTGAATTGATACTGGATAACAATGATCTTGAACGCGAACGTGGTATTACCATCGTTTCAAAAAACGTTTCTGTTCGTTATAAAGACGTTAAGATCAACATTATTGATACGCCGGGCCACGCCGACTTTGGCGGTGAGGTTGAGCGTGTATTAAAAATGGCCGACGGCGTTTTGTTATTGTGCGATGCTTTTGAAGGTGCCATGCCTCAAACCCGCTTTGTAACTCAAAAGGCTTTGGCATTAGGCTTAAAACCTATTGTAGTAGTTAACAAGGTTGATAAAGAAAATTGCCGTCCGGAAGAGGTTTATGAACAAATTTTTGAATTATTCTTTAATCTTGAGGCTACTGAAGATCAATTGGATTTCCCTGTAATGTACGGGTCGTCAAAACAAGGTTGGATGAGCACCGATTATAAAAAACCAACTACTGATATTTTCCCGTTAATGGATGCTATTTTGGAAAACATTCCACCGGCACCTATTAATGAAGGTACTTTGCAAATGCAAATTACTTCATTGGATTATTCGTCGTTTGTTGGTCGTATCGCTATCGGCCGTGTGGCACGTGGTACCATTAAAGAAAATATGCCGGTTTCATTAGTTAAACGCGATGGAACTATTCAAAAATCAAGAATTAAAGAACTTTATACCTTTGAAGGGCTTGGTAAGGTAAAGGCTACCGAGGTAAGTGCGGGCGATATTTGTGCTGTGGTTGGTATTGAAGGTTTTGATATTGGCGATACCATTGCCGATTTTGAAAAGCCCGAACAACTGGAAGTTATACATATTGATGAGCCTACTATGAACATGTTGTTCACCATCAATACTTCTCCTTTCTTTGGTAAAGAAGGTAAGTTTGTTACTTCACGCCACCTGCGCGATCGTTTGTACAAGGAAATGGAAAAGAACCTGGCACTTAAGGTTGTTGAAACCGAGTCGCCTGATTCGTATTTAGTATATGGTCGCGGTATTCTTCACTTATCTGTACTAATTGAAACTATGCGTCGTGAAGGCTATGAGTTACAGGTAGGACAGCCACAGGTTATCATCAAAGAAATTGACGGTGTTAAATGTGAGCCGGTTGAAACCTTAATTGTTGACGTACCCGGAGAGGTAGCTGGTAAAGTAATTGAACTGGTAACACAACGTAAGGGTGATTTGCTGGTAATGGAACCGAAAGGCGATTTACAGCACCTGGAATTTGATATTCCTGCCCGGGGTATTATCGGTTTGCGTAATAACGTGTTAACTGCAACAGGCGGCGAGGCTATTATGGCGCACCGTTTTAAAGCTTACGAGCCCTGGAAGGGAAGTATCCCCGGCCGTTTAAATGGTGTATTGGTGTCAATGGATACCGGTAAAACTACAGCTTTTGCTATTGATAAATTGCAGGATCGTGGTCGTTTTCATATTGATCCGGGAGTTGATATTTACGAAGGTCAGGTTTTGGGCGAACACATCCGCGATAATGATTTGGTTATTAACCTTACCAAAGGTAAACAGTTAACCAACATGCGCGCATCAGGTAGTGATACTAACGTACGTATTGCACCGGCTATTAAATTTTCGCTGGAAGAGTCAATGGAATATATTCAGGCCGACGAATACATTGAGGTAACGCCTCAAAATATCCGCTTACGTAAAATTTACTTAAATGAAAATGAGCGTAAGATTAATGCTAAAAAGTTCCAGAATCAATAATTGATTTAGAAAATAAATACAAGAGCCCGCTGATAAGTTCAGTGGGCTCTTTTGTTTTTTATACATTTGTGCAAATATGCGTTTACCTAATATCTCCGGGTTTGACCAGCAGGCATTTGAAAAGTATTTTAAAAATACAGGTATGCTCTTTGTTGGCCGTATTGGCAGTTTGGCAATAAAGATGATTGTTAGTATAATGCTGGCAAGGTATCTGGGCAGAGGTAGCAATGGTATCATTAACGGCGGAATAGCTTATATTTACTTCTTCTCGGCAATAGCCACCCTGGGTCTCGATCAGTTCATTGTTAAAGAGCTTCACCAGTTTCCAAATAACCGCGACCAGATTTTGGGTACTTCTTTTTGGATGAAGATAATGGCTGGCTTATGCTGCATACCCATCATATACACCGCATATCTCATTTATCCTGCTAAAGGAACACCTTATAACTACATTCTCATTTTTTCTACCATAGGCATTATCCAGGCTTTTACAGTTATTGATGCTTATTTTCAATCGCAGGTACAGTCAAAATATATTATGCAGGTACAAATTGCAGGCAATTTAATATCAGCATTTATAAAGCTGCTGTTAATTTATACCAAACAACCCTTAATATATTTTATATACGCTTATACGTTTGACTTTTTATTGATCTCTATCGGATACTACCTTACCTATCAACGCAAGCAAAGAAGCGTACTTAAATGGTCATTTAATTACCCGCTGGCAGTTAAACTGCTTAAATATTCGTGGCCTTTAATAATATCGGGCATCATGGTGTCGCTGTATATGAAAATAGATGCCATCATGCTGCAAAACATGGCGGGTGTAAAAGAAGCCGGAGCCTACGCAACGGTTGCTCAGTTTAGCGAGGCATGGAACTTTATTCCAGCGGTAATTGTAACATCATTATTCCCGGCTATTTTAAATGCTAAACGCGATGATGCAGCACGATATAAAAAAAGAATTCAACATTTGTATGATCTGATGGTTTACCTGAGCTTACCGGTGGCCATTGTTATTACATTTGCTTCGCCTTTAATTTATAAACTGTTAACGCCCGAATATGCTTATGCCGCACCAACGTTGTCGGTGCATATCTGGTCGGGTGTGTTTGTATTTTTGGGGGCAGCCAGCAGCCAGTATTTAATTGCCGAAAATTTTAACAACCTTACATTTATCCGTACTGGGTTTGGGGCAATAGTAAATATTGTGCTTAATCTGTTATTAATACCCCACATGGGCATGATGGGGGCTGCTATAGCAACATTGGTGGCTTATGCCAGCGCCACTTTCTTTATCATATTTATACCAAAAGTTAGCGATCAGGGAGTAATGATGTTTAAATCATTATTTTTAATTTCGCTGGCACAAAAAATTATTAAACGATGAGTAAAATAAAATTACTTTACCAGGTATTTTCAAATCCTAAAAGGCTGCGCAGGCTGCTTTCATTTAATAATGCTGATAGCTATCTTACAGAAATAGGATGGTTTAATGCATTTGAGAGCAGGTTTCCGGTTGATGAACATAACAATCCAATTCCCTGGGTAACCTACTCATTTATTGATTTTATACAGCAGAGATTAAAAAAAGAACATACTGTTTTTGAATTCGGATCAGGAAACTCTACTTTTTTTTATGCTAAATATGCAAAAAAAGTGGTTTCTGTTGAACATGATAAAGATTGGTTAAAAAAAATAGTCGAGTCAAAGCCCGAAAACTCGGAAATGATATTCTGCGAACTTGTTCGCGATGGAGAGTATTGCAGGGTTCCGCTAACATTAAAGGAAAAATTTGATATAATTATTGTTGACGGGCGCGACAGGGTGAACTGCTGCAAACAAGCCGTTGATGCTTTGTCTGATAATGGGGTAGTAGTTTTAGATGATTCTGAGCGTAAAGACTATATCGAAGGGATTGATTACCTATTAAAAAAAGGCTTTAAACAGATAGCATTTACAGGTATATCTCCCGGTTTATTTTACAGGAAAGCTACTTCGGTATTTTATAAGGCTGATAATTGCTTGAATATCTAATACAGACTCATTATTTTACAAGCTTTAAAAGCAATTCAATAAATTTCATAATTTGTTGAATTGTTTTTAAATTGACCCATATATCTTAGCAAGATATATTAATAAACCCTAATCACTATTGCTTAAACTTTACCCGGTGCATCATTCTGTCTTATTTAGAAAAGGAGTACGCTGCTTACTGCTACTCATTGCATTCCTTTCAATCTCTTTTTATTCGCAGGCTCAATATTTTAAACCAGTATGGGTAAATGATATTGGCGGCACGGGCGACTCAAAAGCCACTAATATAGCGGCAGATAACAACGGTAACATTTATGTAAGCGGATATATAAGGGGCACTGTTACGTTTAACCTGAAACAAGGTGGCACGCAAAAGCTGACCTCAAACGGAGATGCTGATATTTACATTGCAAAATATGATATAGCTACTGGAAATTATATCTGGGCTATTAGTATGGGGGGCATAGGTATTGACCTGACGAATAGTATGACGGTTGATAATGCGGGTAACGTTCTTATTACCGGCCAGTTTCAATCATCAGTTAATTTTAACCCCAAAGGAAATTTTACTTTGTCTTCTAATGGCTCAGACGATATCTTCATTGCAAAATATACTCAAAATGGAGATTTTGCGTGGGCTACCAGTATGGGGGGATCAGATATTGACCGTGGGCACTATATCACCACTGATGCCCAAAATAATGTGATTATTACTGCAAGTTACACGGGAGCCATCGATGTTGATCCATCTGCTGCTGTAAGTAACCTGCCAAACCAAAATACATTGGCGTGTTTTTTTGCGAAATACGATGCCAATGGCAACTTTTTATGGGCGCATCCGCTTGGGAACGTAAATACACAAAATTTAACTGCGGTTGCAATTGATAAAACGACCAATGATGTTGTAGTAACCGGAGATTTTTATGGCAATGTTGATTTTAGTTATGCTGGTGTGGCTGCTGCCACATTTAACAGTCCTGTCGTTTCAAATTTTGTAGCCCGTTATACTGCTGCAGGAGTTTATAAATGGGTTAACTATTTGCCCGGCACTGGCTCTGGTATCATTTCTTCTTTGAAGATAGACAGTCAATCAAATATCGTAATAACAGGAATTTTTGGTGGGAAATTTTATGCCGATGGCGCGGCCGGCAATCCGGTTGTTGCTCAGGGAGCGGCTGATGTCATTGTTGCCAGTTATAAAGCCAATGGCGCACCTAATTGGGCAAAAGATATAGGTAGCGGCAATAGCAACGCCAATTGCAGGTATATTACGTTGGATAGTAATAATAATATTTTTATAACGGGTTATTTTTCAGGGATACTTAATGTAAGCTCCACTTTAAGTAATGGTACACTTTCAAATACTACCGGTGGTCAATCCGTTTTTATTATTGGTCTCGATTCTTCTGGCAATCCCATAGTATCCGGGGCATTCGGCAGCACCTGTACATCTAACTTAGGATATGAAACTGTAGCTGTTGGTTCAAATGTTTACGTTGCCGGTTCTTTTTGTCAAACGGCAGATTTTGATACGGGCGATTGTGCGGTTGATAATTATACTGCTGTAAACCCAACCTCTGATAGTTTTCTGGCTGCTTTTTCAATTGTAAATAATGGTACGGCAAATCAAATAACCGGCTTTGCCATACCACAACAGGTTGCTCCGGCAGCAATTGACCCGGTTAAACATACAATTACCATCACCGTTGCTGCAGGATCAAATATCGGCGCATTAACGCCAACTATTACTGTCAGCAATAACGGTACAATAACGCCAGCTTCTGGTATAAGCGAAAGTTTTACAGCTCCTTTCATCTATACGGTAGCATCTGCATGCTCATCTGTCCAGTATACTGTTACCGTTAACGAAGTGGCTAAGGCTGATACAACTTGTTCTTCCGCAGACAATATATTAGCGGGCGATCCTGAAAATCCTGTTCCAAGCGTTTACGCCTGGCAAATTCAACAAAATAATGCCTGGATTAATGCGTCGGGGGTAATTAATAGTAAAGATTATCAAACCTCTGCACTGACCAATAATACCGGTTCAGAAATTACTTATCTCGTAAGGCGTCAAATAACAGTAAATGGTAACGTTAGTTATGACTCTTTTTATAATCTGACTGTGCTATCGCCAACGGCAAATAATATAATAACCGCACCGGCAATTACTTCGTTTTGTGCAAATGGAGATCCAACCGAAATAACCGGAAGTACACCAACCGGGGGAAATGGTGTTTATTTTTATCAATGGCAATCTTCAACAGATGGTTTAAATTTTGTTGATATAACTAATGCCAATCTGATAAACCTTGATCCGTCTGCTATCAACGTAACAACCTATTATCGCCGTATAGTAACGTCCCTGGTATGTACTGTGCCTTTAGCGAGTAACATTATCGGCATAAATGTACTTTCAGCACCGGCACTCCCGGTTCCGGTATCCTCAAATCAAACTTGTTCGGGAAGCGCTGCGTCGCTTTCAATTGCATCGCCTCAACAAGACATAACCTACAATTGGTATTCGGTAAATACAAATGGCACACCTTTATTTACGGGCGTCAATTTCACTACACCTGCATTAACAAGCAATACGACTTATTACGTTGAAGCGGTTAATAACGCGGGTTGTGCTTCTGGCAGAGCTCCGGTTAATGTAGTTGTTATCCCTGTGCCTTTAGTAAATGCAACAAATATTTCAATTTGTACGGGTACTAATGCAACGTTAACAGCAACCAGTTCTGACCCGGATGCAACTATCAACTGGTACGCAACGGCTACAGACAATAACATCTTATATTCAGGCAGTTCTTTTGTAACGCCGATAATAAATACAGCTACTTCCTATTATGCACAAGCGGTTGATAATAATACTGGCTGTGTATCAGTACTTAGTATAGTGCAGGTAAATATACTACAGCAATTACCTGCGCCGATAGCTACAGTTGGATCAACAACCTCATCAAGCATAACTTTTCAATGGGATGCTGTTGATGGTGCTGCCGGTTACCTGGTAAGTATTGATAACGGACAAACTTTTACAAGTCCCAGCTCCGGCAGCAATGGCTTAACACATACAATTACCGGCTTGCAGCCAGAGCAAAGCGTAACCATATTCGTTCAGGCGCTGGGAGCTGCTGATTGCCAGTTAAGTAGCAGTTCAACAGCCGTAACCGCTCAGGCTGTTAATCCATTTAGCAATGTTATATATGTTCCCAACGCATTTACTCCAAATGGCGATGGTAATAATGATATTGTTTACGTACACAGCGAAAGTATCAGAAGTTTGAAGTTTTACATTTATGACCAATGGGGCGAACTACTTTATACTTCAACCAGCCAGCAAAGCGGATGGGACGGTTCATACCGTGGGAAAAAAGAGCCGGTTGGCGTATATGTCTATTATCTCGAAGCTATTATGAATGATGGAAAGCAAATAAATAAAAAGGGGACTATTACATTATTAAGGTGAAAAAAAATATACTAATTATAGCGGCTTTACTGATAACAGTGATGCTGAAACAGGCCTATGCGCAGGTAGATCCCCATTTTTCACAGTATTATGCTTACCCAATATGGCTAAACCCGGCACTGACTGGTGCTTTTGATGGTGAAACACGCTTAACTGCCGATTTTAAAAATCAATGGGCCGGTATAAGTAATGGTTATAATACCGGAGGATTGTCAATGGATTTTCATCCGACATCAAAAGTGGGTATTGGTTTAAACATGTTAGATCAATCTGCAGGTACCGCAGGATACAATTATTTTACCGGAGGCATTTCATTCGGTTATGCAATCGCTGTTTCTGGCGATGGGTATAAAAAAATCAGTTTTGGCGTTCAGGCGGCGTTTATTAACAGGAGCTTTGACCCCAGCAAATTAGAGTTGGATAATCAATATAACCCGGTTATAGGTTTTGACCCAACCCTACCTGGTTTTGAGAATTTTTCAATCACCAACTCATTTGTATTTGACTCCAGCGCCGGTGTATTTTATTATGATACTGACCCCGAAAGTAAAGCTAAAGTTTTTGGTGGTGTAGGTGTGGCCCATTTAACTGATGAAAAAGATCCATTCGCTGTTGAAGGGTTAAAAAGTACGCTCCCTATGCGTTTTACCATTCATGGTGGCGTTAAAATAACTGCTTCTGATTTGATTGATATTACACCACACATCATATATATCAGGCAGCAGCAAAATCAAATAAAAGGGATTGGTGCTTATTCGGAGCTAAAGCTGCAAGATAATAATGGATTAATACTGGGTGGTATGTACCAGATTAATGATTCTGCAACTGCCGATGTTGGTTATCATCTGAAGAATATGGTTATAGGAATTAGCTATGATATTAACACATCGCCTTTAAACGCAGCTGTAAATGGGCAGGGAGGGTTTGAACTTTCAATAAATTATATTTTTGGAAAAAAATCCAATAGCAATACCGATGTGATCCCGATGTTTTAACTTTGGGGTTGTTTGTCAATCGCTATAAAATTGACGATTAAAAATTAAATAACCAGGCAGCGATTATTCGTCGTTTTTTTATTATCCCTTTGCTAAAAATATCGGAATATTGTGCTATAATTTTATCTTCGCAAATCATGCAGCAATCTATAGTTACCGATAGCGTTAAAAGCGCTTACGACGAATTTTATAACAAGCACGACGAAGCGTGGCGGATGCTTGGTGCCAAATATAAAGCTCAGCACATTATTGATGTTAGCCAGGGGCGTATATTTAAAAAAGTACTGGAAGTTGGTGCAGGCGATGGCAGCATTTTAAAATTATTAGCTGATCAGAATTTTGCTCCCCAATATCATGCGGTTGAAATTAGTGAGAGCGGGGTTGCGCATATCCAGACACGCAATATAAAAGATCTCAAATCGGTTCAGTTATTTGATGGTTATCGGCTGCCTTTCGATGATAACAGCTTTGATTTAATTATTCTTTCGCACGTACTGGAGCATGTGGAGCATGAACGCATGCTATTGCGCGAAATAAAACGGGTAGCGCGCCACAGTATAATTGAAGTGCCATTGGATTATAGAACCGGTGTTGACAAACGGATAAAGCATTTTCTGGCTTATGGACATATTAACGTTTATACACCTACCTCTTTACGTTATTTGTTACAGACGGAAGGCTTTGAAGTAGAAAACGACTTAACTTCAATGATAGAACCGGAAGTTACCAGGTTCAATACCTACATCAATCAAAAAAAATCGAAAAGCATTGTTACTGACTTAAAGATTTCGACTGAGTATTCCGTTAAAAATGGACTTGGCAAATTTTTTGGAAAAAAACTGAACGAAAAATTGGCTAATGCATATACCGTGCTTTGCAAAAAGGCTGATGAACATTTAAATATTTTCTAAAATCTGTACTTAATGCAAAACCTTGCACCTATAGCTTTATTTGTTTACAACCGTCCTGAACATACAAGGCGCACCATTAGTTACCTGCAAAAGAACTTACTGGCCGAGGACTCGCGGTTATTTATTTATGCCGATGCTGCAAAAAATGATATCGACAAAACCAAAGTGGAGCAGGTAAGGCAATTGATAAAGCAGGTTACCGGTTTTAAATCAGTAAAAATAATTACCCGCTCACAAAACCTGGGGCTGGCCGATTCTATTATCAGTGGAGTTACGGAACTGGTTAATCAATACGGTAAGGTTATCGTTTTTGAAGATGACATGCTTTCGTCGCCCTATACATTAGCGTACTTTAACGAGGGGCTGGCCAGGTATAACACTGAAGAAAAGGTAATGCATATTGGTGCTTATATGTACAATATCGAAAACGAAAACCTGCACGACACCTTCTTTTTCAGAGCCGCCACCAGCTGGGGCTGGGCTACCTGGGACAGGGCATGGAGAGAGTTTGAACCCGATGTTGATGTATTACTGAAACAATTCGACTCCAAAAAAATAAATCAATTCTCCATTGAGGGAACAATGAATTTCTGGAAGCAACTGGAAGGTTTTAAAGCAGGTAAAAATAACTCGTGGGCCATACGCTGGTACGCCTCTATATTTTTAAAAGGCGGGTTAACCCTAAATCCGTCTGCTTCGCTCATTCATAACATTGGCAATGATGGGAGTGGCATTCATTCTCAGAAAGAGAATATCTATAATGTTCAATTAGCAAAAAAAGCGATTAAACAGTTCCCTTCAGTTGTAAAAGAAGATACACAGGCATACGAAGCGATCAGAAATTTCCTTAAAAAACGAAAGGGCACTCTTGTTCAGCGAGGGTTGCGTTTTGTAAAGCAATTACAGGCAAAATATCTTGCAAAAAACTAATTGAGCCTGCTGGTTATCAGGTTTTGATTTTTTAATTATTCATAAGATACTTGGAACGGATAGTGTTTATCTGATAGGTTATATTATCTATTTGAGGCCGATACTTATACCGGTCTTGCTCTTTAAACTCCAGGTAAAGTAAATTATAATACTGGCAGTAAAGATTGATGATTTTTGCCTGTGCGCGCGCCCTTTTTTTCTTATCGTGAGGTAGTTTAAGATGAGTTAATTCCGCGGACATCTTTTTCAGTTCGATAACCCGCGGGAGTCCCTTTTTTTCCATCGAGTCTAATTTAACCTGCCTGTCTGAGCTTTCTCCATAAAAATCGTTGTTAATTTCATTACTCATGGTGTCAAATTTTTTAATTATAGCTTCATATTCTTTTACCTGGTAATGGGGCATAAAGAAAACTCCATAAGAAACAAATGCAACGGTCAACAATAATCCGGAAAAAGCAATGCCCCATTTTTTTATAAACAGGTTTTTGTGGCTAATTCCCCAATAGGCTATCCAACCCAAAATATAACCTGACAGGAGCCCTCCAAAATGAGCAGCATGATCAATGCCCTCGCCAACCGGAATAATGTTGATTCCCACAGTTATAGCGGTACTGATCAGTAATGCTTTACGGGCACTACGTTCATAAAAATTTGTACTTAGTAAAGCAAGCAATATTCCAAATAAGCCAAATATTGCTCCGGATGCGCCTGCACTGATTTCGGTAAAATGCCACATTACCGAAAACATACTTGATATGATGCCGGTAAACAGGAACATCAGCAAAAAATTCCATTTACCCAGCTTATATTCTATTAACGATCCAACATAAACCAAAACGATCATATTAAATGCCAGATGCAGGAAATAGAAATGCAGGAAGATACTGGTAAAAAGTCGCCAAACTTCTCCATTAAGAACATGTGTACGATTATTGAAACCGAGCAGCATGTAAATTTTTTCGCTGGTATCATCGCCAACGTTGTTTTTAAACAAGAGTTTGGGTAAAATAACAAACGCCGCTGATGTTAATATGAATATCAGCGTGTTTACAATTATCAATAAAGGTGTTATAATATATTTTTTGCGCGGAATAATAGGCGAAAAGAAGCCACGAAGCTGTTCTTTTCCCGCCATTGGAGGATCTTCCAGATTTAAAAATTGTTTTTCAGGAACTTCATTCATTAGCTCCTGGGTGGTCTGTTCCAGGTTTTGCTGTAACTGATACTCCGCAACGGTAATTTCACCTAAAAGCAAATCAATGTTTTTCTTGTTTTTTCCGTAATCGGTAAACAGGCCCTGATAGCCTACGCACTCACTTTTAATTACGACAGTATTCCCTTTTAAACGTGCAGAAACTTCTTCTGAGTAAGACGCCCACGAGATAGGAGTATAGGCTATTATACCATCGTGATCAAAATAGCCAATGTCCCAACCCATATTGAGCATGGCCTGGTATAGTAAAGTAAGGTAGTGATCCGAATTATAGTCTTCTAAGGGTATAGATATTGTTTTATTTGGAGATATTCCCCCGGCCATGATAAAGATTTGTTTGGTTGAAGCAGCAATATAACAATATAAGTCTTATTATAAGGTTATTTTTTCACTGCCTTCACCACAATATAAGGCGATAATGCTTTATTGGTAAATGGTATAATTTTAGCCAACTTCACCATCCACCAAACAGCCTTCACAAATGCTTTGGTCATTGCGCCTTGTTCTGACTTATTCTCCAACCATACAGTAAATTTACCATGATAATAGGTTTCTATCTCCGTTAAACCTAAATCTTCACAGCATTTGGCCAATAGCTGCAAATCCATGCTGTTGATATTGTGCTTATCATAGTTCTCTTTGTCAAATTTGCGTTGTATCCAGCCGTTAATACCTTTAAAGTTGGGTAGCGTGATAAACAGTACACCGGCGGGTTTTAAAAATTGAAGGTGGGTCGCTATAATGGCTTTGGTATCATTAAAGTGTTCAATCAAACCGAAAGATAAAACCATGTCGTAAGGCTTTTCCGGTTTGTACTCAAAAAGATCAGCCTCAATAATATTGATGTCACCGGGTTTAAGTCCGTTTGTTTCTAACAGCTGATTGATTAAGCCCTCATGAATAAAATAATCGAACAGCGTAGTATCCAGATGCTGGTATTTTTTAAGATACGTGGCATAATATCCCGGAAACCCACCTAGCTCAATGGCATTTTTTACTTGTTTTTCAGTGATGAGCTTTGCCAAAATATCACCAAAAACATAATTGGGCTTAATATAAAATATCAGATTTTTTCTCGATTCCCAAAAGGCTTTCCAGAATGACCGGTCTGTTAAATTTTGTTCCATTAAATTATTGTATCCCGAATTGAACCGGGCTGATCTGTTATCTATTTGTTTTCTAAAATACGGGCCGGGTTTCCTACCGCAATACTATTGGAAGGAATGTTTTTTACAACAACACTTCCTGCACCTATAATTACGTTATCGCCAATGGTAATATCGCCAATGATACAAACGTTGGCACCAATATCTACATTATTACCAATTCGCGGGCAATTGCTAAAGGTGCCATCTGCCAGTTTTTTATGCCCAATGGTTGTTGAATTTCTCAGCGCGCAATTTTCGCCAATAATTACCCCCTTGTTTACCACCAGTGCCTGACCGTGGTAAAGCGATAAACCTTTGCCAATAGTAAGTTTACGTGGTAACTCAATCCCTAAATGCCACTCTACAAAAAAACGGTAAAGCATAAAATAAGGGAAAAATATAATTTTGGTGATAGTGTACCGGTTAAAAAACTGCATCAATCGAAATAAAAATAAAACTAACTGCGCTTTAAAATTCTGCCGGTTGGCACTCCAGTCCTGGAATAAATAAGCAAAAAAGTTCATGTTTTAAATTACACATTTTTTTTGTTACGTTGATGATCGCAACAGCCCGCAATTACAGGCGCTTCAAAAGTAAAGTTTTCATTTAAGATTTGTTATAATTGCCGATATAAATAGCACCGCCAAAATGAAAGTAACATTAATTAATACAGCCGACGCCGGGGGCGGTGCACCTGCGGCTTGTATGCGATTATTAAAAGCACTGGAGCAACAACAAGTAGATGTAAAGCTACAGGTGCAGGAAAAGAAGACAACTGAACCAAGAGTGAAAAATATTGGAGATGATTTTTTAACCAAACTCAGAATCCGTTTTAATTTTTTATACGAGAGGTTGCCTTTTATATGGTTTAAGGCAAAAGAGAAATCATTGCGTTTTGCATTTTCAACGGCTGATGCGGGTATCGATATTACCAGCCAACCTGCCGTGTTAGATGCCGATATTTTACATCTTCATTGGACAAACAGTGGCTACTTGTCTATCAATAATTTGAAAAAACTAATTGAAACAGGCAAACCCGTTGTGTGGACACTGCATGACATGTGGACCTTTACAGGTGGCTGCCATTATGCGGGCGACTGCGATCACTTTACAAATCAGTGCGGTAATTGCTGGATGTTGCGCGATGCTGCAGATAAGGATATATCTTTTGATAGATGGCTCAGTAAAATGAATATGCTGGATGCCGCCAAAAATATAATTTTTGTAACCTGCAGCAACTGGCTGGCTGATGTAGCCCGAACAAGCTCACTATTAAAGAATTTTCGTATACAGGCAATACCTAATCCTATCGATATCGAAGTCTTCTCGCCCAAAGATATAGTAGTGGCACGCGCGAAATGGAACATCGATCCAAAAGCAAAAATAATTTTGTTTGGTGCGGCTAACATACTCGACAGGCGTAAGGGGATTACCTACCTGGTGGATGCTTTACATCAGCTTAAAAATGATTACTCTGATACCGGGAATATAGAGATAGTGATATTCGGGAAAAATAAGTCTTTTGATGTGACACAGCTACCCTTTAAGGTACACGCGCTTGACATCATTACCTCTCAAAATGACCTGGCAGAGCTTTACAGCCTGGCTGATGTATTTGTATCACCAGCAATAGAAGATAATCTTCCTAATACTATTATGGAAGCCCTTGCCTGCGGGACACCTGTAGTGGCTTTTAACACAGGTGGTATACCCGATATGGTTGAAAATATGCGTAATGGCTACCTGGCTGAATTTAAATCGGCCGTGGATTTTGCCGCAGGGATAAACTATGTACTTACAACAAACAACAAGGAAGAGTTAGCCGAAAGTGCCCGGAATAAAGTATTAACTACTTTTACAAATGAGCTGGTGGCATCGCAATATATGGCAGTTTATCAATCGATATTGGGCAATGAATAGTAATAAACCAACTTTGTCTGTTATTACTGTTGTTTACAACAATGTACGTGATATTGAGCGCACAGTGCTGTCTGTCATCAATCAAACTTATTCTTCTATTGAATATATTATTATTGATGGCTTGTCCAACGATGGCACGCTTGAAGTTATCAATAAATACAAACACAGGATAAGCCAATTTATTAGCGAAAAAGACGCAGGCATTTATGATGCTATGAATAAAGGGTTGGCTATGGCTACCGGCGACTATGTTATTTTTATGAACTCGGGCGATGAATTTTACGAGTTAAAAACCGTGGAGCATGTTTTTGAAAAATCACCGGATGCTGATATTTATTATGGCGAAACAGAAATGATTAATGAGGAAGGGCAAAGCCTTGGCCAGCGCAGACATCAGGCACCTGAACAATTTACCTGGCGCGATTTTAAATATGGTATGAGCATAAGCCATCAGGCTATTTATATCCGCAGGTCGTTAACAGAACCATATGATAGCAGGTATCAACTGAGCGCCGATATTGATTGGATTATCCGGGCTGCAAAAAAGGCAACAACCGTTATAAATGTAAACCGTTACGTGGCTAAATACCTGGTAGGAGGGATGTCAAAAGCCAGGCACCGCCAAAGCTTGCTGGAACGTTTTGAGATTATGAAACGATATTATGGCTTAGTTCCAACTATTTTTAACCACTTTATAATCGCTTTTAATTTGGGTTGGTACTGGCTAAAAAACAAAAGGACTAATGATTAGCTAAGAGCTTCTACAAAAAAAGAGCGACAGGTCTAAAACCCATCGCTCTTTTTTTTGTAGATATGCCAATTGTTATGCTTTCTTAGCAGCTACTACAGGTTTTTTCTTTTTGGTTTCAGAATAAACAGCACCGCCTAAAGCAAGCACTAATAGTATGGAACCGGCCAGTGAAATTTTTTCGCCGGTATAATATGATGCCGGGTGGAAATCAAATTTAATGGTATGGTTACCAATCGGAATTACCGCAGCGCGCAATAAATAGTCGGCGCGGAAATATGGTTGTTCTTTACCGTCAATAGTCATCGTCCAGCCCTTGTCATAATAAATTTCAGAGAATACAGCAATCTGGTTTGAAGTCGATCCTGTTTGATAAGTTAAATGATCAGGATTGTAATGTGTTAATACGATGGTTGCTGTAGGGTCAGGGCTTATTTGAACACCATCAATTAAGTGTTTGTATTGCTTATCAACAATGGCTTCATCTTTAGGAGCGAAGCTGCTTATTGCCTGCATTTCCTGATCGCTGTTGTTTACCAGTTTAACACTTTTTACAAACCAGGCGTGTCCGCATGCTGTGGGGTTAGCCTGCATGGTCATGCTTTGTGACTGACCCTGGGTGATGAAGTATTTGGTATTTAGCATATCCAGTACGTCATGATTTGGCGGATTGGTTGCTAATTGATTATCCATCAATTCATCATATCTTTTTAAACGGGCTGCAGAATAACCACTTATAGACTTATGGAAGAACGGATTAATTTCGTCATTTTTAATTTCGGCTGTTAAATCAAATACCCTAAAATCAGGATCGGGATCTCTTGCAATAAAAGTATCTACTTCTCTCGGTTTCACCACTTGGTCGGCATCTTGTTTTTCCTGGAAGTTGGCCTCTTTCAAATAACGCTTGTCAATCTGCCACATATCTATCAATAAAAGGGCAAACAGGCCCAGTGATAGTATTGTTAAGTTTACCTTTTGTTTGATAAACAACCAAACCAACCCAAAGGTTAAAACAACAAAAATTAATGTACGAACGGCATCGGCCCTTTCTGCATCAATGCGGTCATTAACCATGGCATTGGCTACGCTGTTTGCGGTAGCGCTATCCCCTTTAAATGCCTGGGTTAAATAAGATATGCCGTTTTGATAGTCAGTTGGTTTAAAGCTTAAAAGTAACTGCGGCAAAGCGATCAATAATAATGTTAAACCACCAACAATGTAAAACGACAGGTATAATTTTTTAAGGATTTCCTTTTTATCGGTTACTGTAACGATTTCCTGTACTGCTAAGAAAGCCAATATCGGGAAACAGATGCTTGCAACTGCCAGGATTGACTCAACCGCACGGAATTTGTTGTAAAGAGGGAAATAGTTAAAGAACAAATCAGAAACATAAGGCCAGTTACTGCCAAATGATAACAACATTGTCAATACAACAGTGCCTAGCAGC